>JAJQGQ010000249.1 GCA_021200395.1 Erysipelotrichaceae bacterium | reverse complement strand
AACCTGTAATAAAAATGGAATACCTCCAATATGATCTTCATGGCCATGGGTAATGAGTAAAGCTTTAATCTTTCTAGCATTTCTTTTTAAATAAGTATAATCAGGAATAACATAATCAATACCAGGTAATCCATCTTCAGCAAACTTGACACCTGCATCGATAATAACAATTTCTTCTTTATGTTCAATACAATACATATTTTTTCCAATTTCATTTAAGCCACCTAATGCAAAAACTTTAGTATCATTGGAAAATTCTTCTTTTCTCGTAGGTCTTTTATTATTTGTCGTTCTTCTATTAGTTGGACGACTTTTTGGCGTTTCTGCCATTGCCTTACCACCTTTCTTATTAAATTATTCATTATATATCAGCCTTGCTTATTATTATTTCATTTTTCAATATTTATGCTTGCTTGACAAGAGTATGATAACGTAAATAACTAAGAAATGCAATTGAAAAATAAAAAAGATGCATAACGCATCTTAAACAATCTTCTTACATGCAGCAATGGCAAGTGCATGAGGTCCAATATGACAAGAAACACTTAATGATAAAGGATCACAGAAAGTGACTTTACATGGGAAAACTTCTTCAACCTGTTCTTTAAATTTTAAAGCTTGATCTTTATCGTATGTATAGGTAATCATAACATGAGTATTATGCATATCTTCACTATCATCTATTCTATTCTTAATATCTTTCATACATGCTTCTATCATAATTTTACTAGCTTTAGACATAGTACGTGATGTAGAAAAAGTATCAAGTTTTTCCCCTTGAATCTGTAAAACAGGTTTGATTTTAAGCAAACCACCTAAAGTTGCTACAGCTGGTGTTAAACGTCCACCTTTTTTAAGATATTCTAATGTATTAACTGTTATATAAATAGTAGCTTCCATTTTATGCTCCATTAAAATATCATGAATCTCTTGACCAGTTTTTCCTTGTCTTGCAAGTTCTAAAGCATCATAAACATCTTGCTTTTGAGTAATAGATATACGTTGTGAATCTACTACAAAAACCTTTCCAGCATATTCATCTTCTTGAGCAATCATTAAAGCAGTTTGACAAGTACTACTTAAACCACTAGACATAGGAATATGAACAATTTCATCATATTCCTCTAATAATTTATCAAAATATTCTCTTACAACACCAACAGCTGGTTGAGAAGTAGATACATCATAATCATTCATCAATTTATCATAGAACTCTTCTTGAGTTAAATTAATATCTTCTAAATATTCTTCACCATCGATAGTAAAAGGCATTGGTATAACTGAAATACCAAGCTCTTTCCCTTCTGCTTGAGTAATACCGCTGTTACTATCAGTCATTATTGCTACTTTCATTTTTATCACCCTTTCAATTTACTTCATTATAACTTATTTAACAAATAATGAAAAGACTTTTATTTTTGTTGACAAGAAGATAAAAAAATATAAACTATTTTGTATAGAAGAAAAGAGGTTGATTGATATGAGTAGTATTTTACAAACAATGATTGATAAATATAGTAATGTTGCTATGAATATTTTTGATGCGTTGGTTGTGTTTTTTATTGGCTGGTATGGAACGAAGTATTTGGTTAAGGTTGTTAAAAGAATGTTAACGAATGCTGAAGTTGATCCTATTGTTTCTAATTTTTTAGGTTCTATAGCTATGTGGGCTTTAAGAATTATTGTTATTATTACAGCTATAAGTACTTTAGGTGTTTCAACAACTTCATTAGTAGCAGTCCTTACAACGGCTAGTGCGGCTATTGTTTTAGGTATGCAAGATTATATGAAGGGGATTGTTTCAGGATTTGTGATACTGTTAGCGAAACCATTTGTAAAAGGTGATTTGATTGAAATCAATGGTTATTTAGGTAAGATTGAAGAAATTCAAATGCTTTATACTTTTCTTATTACTTTTGATAATAAGATGGTCGTTATCCCTAATAATGATTTAGCAGGTAATGTTTTTGTGAATTATTCACATGAAGATACAAGACGTGTCGATATTGAATTAGAAGTAGATTATCGTACAGATGTAGAAAAAGCAAAACGCCTCATCCTTGAGGTCGTTCAAAAGCATCCTATGACTTTAGAAAATCCCATTCCTTATGCTAGAGTATCTAAATATGGTGATAGTGCTATTACGATTACTTTAAGAGTTTGGACACAAACAGAGAACTATTATGCTTTAAAAGATGACTTAATGGAACAAATCAAAGTTGTATTTGATCGAAATGATATTTCTATTCCATTTCCACAAGTGGATGTTCATATGGATGCTTAAATCACCGCAAGGTGATTTTTTCATACACATATTACACATATTTTCCATATCCATATGTTAATATAATAGCAAAGAAGGGATAATATGAAAAAATTATTAATGATATTTTTGATACTATGTTTATGTGGATGCAAGCAAAACGCAAAACAGAATGAAACATAAAAATTAACGTTATTAATGGATGATATATTACAAGTTATGCCAATGGAAGTATATGCTCATTTGGATGTCCTTGTTTGTGTTGATCATACGTATCGTTTTGAAAACGATGAAGAAAATCCTACTCTTTGTTTGGATTTCACTTATGATGATAATGATCAACTTATTCAATATATATCAAAAGAATATGGTTTTGTAGATGAAGAGTTAATCGGTACAACAATAAGTG
Source organism: Erysipelotrichaceae bacterium (assembly GCA_021200395.1). Taxonomy (GTDB): domain Bacteria; phylum Bacillota_I; class Bacilli_A; order Erysipelotrichales; family Coprobacillaceae; genus JAJQDJ01. The sequence continues at coordinate 11,901 of JAJQGQ010000249.1, read as the reverse complement.
AAGAAGAAGCTAAGCTATTAGCGCAGGATTTTGCAAAAGTGTTTTTAGATAAAGAAGTCGAGTTACATAAATGTAATGATTACAGTGGTTATGATACAGGTGATTACATAACATTTAAAGATAAAAATGGAGGTATATATCTTGTCCAATTAACAACCAATATGGTGATCAAATATGAAGTATCATAAAAGCGAAGCTTTTGAGCTTCGCTTATGCTTTTTGTAAAAATGTTTTATAAGCTAAGTATGCTTCATAAAGATCGACTTTAGATAAAATCTCATAAGGAGCATGCATACTTAATATTGGGATACCTGCATCGATAACATTCATATTATAGTTAGCCATATAACATGAAATGGTACCTCCACCACCTTGATCCACTTTACCGACTTCAGCTGTTTGAAAATGAATATTACTCTCATCCATAATCTTTCTAATTTCAGCAACATATTCTGCATTAGCATCATTAGAACCACTTTTGCCTCTTGCTCCAACATATTTATTGAAAACAATACCATTGCCTAAAAAAGCAGCATTTTTTCTTTCGCTTACTTCAGCATATAAGGGATCAAAACCATTACTTACATCACTAGATAAAACTTTACTATTTGTAAGTGTTCTTTTTAAATCTAAATAAGAACTGTGGCCAGCCAAATGAAGTATTTCAGCAACACTATTTTCAAAGAAAACAGATTGTGCACCAGTGGCACCCATACTACCAATTTCTTCTTTATCTACTAATAAGCAACAAGAAGTATAATCAACATCATCCATATCTAAAATAGCTTGTAATGATGTAAATGCACAGCATTTATCATCATGGCCATAGGCTAAGATCATGGATTGATCTAAGCCATAGTCTCTGGCTTTGCCACTAGGAACAACTTCAATTTCAGCTGATAAGAAATCTTCTTCTTCGATATCATATTGATCCTTAAATAATTTTAAGATATTGGCTTTAACACTATCTTTTTCTTCATCTTTTAAAGGAATAGAACCAATTGTTATATCAAGATTTTCTCCACCGATAAATTCATTAGCTGTTTTCTTTAATTGATCACTTGCTAAATGAGGTAATAAATCACTTATGCCAACAACAGGATCGTCATCCTTTTCACCAATATTAATATCAATAACACTACCATCTTTTTTAACAACGACACCCATTAATGATAGAGGAATTGTTAGCCATTGATATTTTTTGATTCCACCATAATAATGCGTATCTAATAATACAAAACCATCTTTTTCATAGAGTGGATTTTGTTTAATATCCAATCTTGGTGAATCAATATGGGCTCCTAATATTCTTAGACCTTGTGTCATATCATTTTTACCTATCACAAATAAAATCATATTCTTATTTCTGTTATTGATATATACTTTATCGCCAGGTTTTAAAGTATCATACTCTCTTATGTCTTTATAACCTTTTTGTTTAATTAAAGTAAGTGTTTCGTTTACAAAAGTTCGTTCTGTTTTGGCTTTTGTAATAAAGTTTTTATATTCATTTGCAAAAGTCATTATATCATCATAGCTATCATATTTGTTCCATGCATTTTTAGCGTACATTTTATCAATCCTCCACGTTTAATTCTAATAATTTTAAAATAATTTCAACTTGTTTTTGCATCATTGTGATAGATACATATTCATAAGGTCCATGATAATTATACCCACCTGTACCAATATTCGGACAAGGAAGTCCTTTATAAGTAAGCATAGCACCATCAGTTCCACCTCTAATAGGACTAGAACAACCATCTATATTGCATGCCTTTTGGGCTTTTTTATAGTTGTCTACAATATACATATGATCTAATAAATGTTCTTTCATATTGAGATATGTTTCTTCAATTGTGACTTTGACCATAGGATAATTATATTTTTTATTGAGAAATTCAGCAATATCTTTGAAATCCTGACATTGCTGATGAGCTAAATTTAAATCATGATTTCTTATAATATATTCCATAACCGTTTTTTCACAATTACCATTGATTTGTAATAAATGATTAAAACCTTCATAACCTTCGGTATATTCTGGACGGGCAAATGTTGGTAACATATGATCAAATTCTTGAGATATAGATATAGAATTAATCATTTTATTTTTAGCACTACCAGGATGTATACTTTTGCCTGTAATTTCTACTAAAGCACTATAAGCATTAAAATTTTCGTATTCAATCAAATGAATATCTCCACCATCTACTGTATAGGCATAATCAGCTTTAAAATAATCAAAATTAAAATAATCAGTACCTCTACCAATCTCTTCATCAGATGTAAATGCAATATAGATATCATTATGTTGAAATTTTGGATGCTTAACTAAATATTGCACTAATTCCATAATAATTGTAATACCTGCTTTATCATCAGCACCTAATAATGTATTGCCATCAGTATGAATCAAATCGTGATGAATCACATGTAATAAATCTGGAAAAACATTAGGATCTAAGAACATTTGTTTTTCCTTGTTAATAGTTATAACATCGCCTTGATAATCTCTTACAATGATAGGTGAAACATCTTTACCGCTACAATCTGGAGAAGTATCCATATGAGCAATAAAACCAATCACATCTCCTTGATGATCATTATTAGAAGGTATGGATGCATAAACAATACCATAATCATCTAATAAAGCATTTATGCCATATTCTTGTAATTCTTTAACTAAAAGTCTTGCGAGATTAAGCTGTTTTGTAGTTGATGGTATACTATCAGACGTAGAATCAGATTGGGTATCATAACTGACATATTTTAAAAATCGCTTTTCTATACTCATGATTTCACTCCTTACCAGTTGGTATTATACACTGATTATGTCATTTTAGCAAAAGATATATATTGACATATTTTTTGTGTTTTAATATGACAAAAATATAAAACAAAACATTGATGTGACATAGTAAAAATTTTTGAGACATAAGAGATATAATGGTTGGTGCAAATTGTACGTTAAAGAATTTTGAATACACCACGGAGTTGCTGCTTTGATAAGGAGCAAACGATAATCATAACGTTATTTATGAAATGAGGTCATTATGAAGTAATGATAAACTGAAGTGGTACCACGATCACTCGTCCTTAGAAGACGAGTGTTTTTATTTTATGAGGAAGTAGAGAAGTAATGATGAAAAAGTTGTTATCGATTTTATTGTGTGGCGTGATGGCTTTAACACTTGCTGGTTGTAGTAGTAATAATACAACGACAACAAATTCAGTAATACTTATGAGTGAAAATGATTTGTTGTCATTGGATTTTTCACAGACATCTGATGGGATTATTGATCTGGCATTGGCAGATAGTGTTGATGTTTCTGCTGATGTGACAACATTGGGTGTAACTGCCATAGATGATAAGACATTACAGGTTGAGTTAGAATCAAGTTGTGCCTTTTTTGAAGCTTTATTAGCATTTCCGTCATTCTTCCCATTAAATGAAGAATTTGTAGAATCTTGTGGTGATTTGTTAGCTGAATATGAAGTTGATTATAATATTGAAAAAGCACAAGCATATATTGATGCTGGACTTGCTGAATTAGGTGTAGATGAAATTACCATTACTATGCTTTATGGTACGGATAAACGATTGATGATGTTGCAACTTACATTGAACAAGCATTTAGTTCATTAGAAGGAATCAACTTCAAATTATCAGCAACTCAAAAAGAAGGACGTGTAGAAAGTCAAAAATCTGGTGATTTCGATTTATCTTTAAGTCGTTGGGGACCTGATTATGCAGATGCTTCTACTTATTTAGATTTGTTAGAATCTGAACAAACATATAATTATGGAAAATATAGTAGTTCTGCTTATGATGAATTAATTAATAATGCAAGAAGTGAAACTGATAAAGCAACACGTGAACAATATTTAATGGATGCTAATGCATTAGTTGTAGAAGATATGGCTATTATTCCTATATTTAATCAAGGTCAAGCAATATTACAATGCTCAACACTATGTGGTATTTATCACAATGCATGTGGAACGCCATATATTTTTAAATATATAACAAAAGCATAAATACGTAAAAACTATGTTTAAAAATTGTTTGACGAGTGTGAAATTGTGTTATATACTTAATTGTGACAAGACATTGTCTATTCATTTTATTGAGAGAGGAGAAAAATTAAATGAAGATAATGAAAAAAGTATTTTCTGCAGTTTTATGTTGTGCAATGGCATTAACATTAGCAGCTTGTGGAAGTAGCAGCGATACTTCTGAAGGTACAAGTAGCGTTACTTTAATGAGCGAAAATGATTTATTAACATTAGATTCATCTCAAGCAACTGATGGTACTGCTTTACAAGTTATCCAAGCATTTACTGATGGTTTATATGGTTATGCTGAAGATGGAACTGTTACAGAAGACTTAGCAGAAAATGTAGCAATTTCTGATGATGGTTTAACTTATACGATTACATTAAGAGAAGCTTATTGGTCTAATGGTACTCAAGTTACAGCCAATGATTTCGTTTATGCATGGAAACGTCTTATTACTGAAGGTAGTGAATATGCATACTTATTAGGTAGTACAGGATTTAAATTAAAGAATGCTGATGCTATTATGGATGATGGTGCTGATATTGATACATTAGGTATTACAGCTCAAGATGATACAACATTAGTATTAGAATTGGAATCTCAATGTGCTTATATTGAAGCTTTAATGGCATTCCCAACATTCTTCCCATTAAATCAAGAATTTGTTGAATCATGTGGAGATCAATATGGTACAACTATTGATAATTTGATTGGTTGTGGTGCATTTACTTTAACAACTTATGAGATTGGTAACAAAGTTGTGTTAACTAAGAATGCTGATTACTATGATGCAGATGAAGTTACAATTGATCAAGTGACAATTAACTTGGCTCAAGATCAATCTGCTGCCGCATTACAATATGATAGTGGTGAATTAGATTACTGTATTATTACTTCTGCTTTAGTAGATTCTTATAGTGAAAATGAAGGTTATAGTACAATCAACAATGGTTTCTTATGGTATTTATATGTTAACTTTGAAAATGAATATTTAGCAAATGAAAATATTCGTAAAGGTTTATCAGCTGCTATCGATAGAGAAGACTTATGCTATAACATCTTAAATGATGGTTCTTCTCCAGCTACTGGTTTTGTTCCTGGTGAATTGTGTACTAACAGTGATGGTACTGACTTTGCTGAAGCATGTGGTGATTTACTTGCTGAATATGAAATTGATTATAACTTAGAAAAAGCTCAAGAATATATTGATGCTGGTTTAGCAGAATTAGGTGTTGATGAAATTAGTATTTCTATGTTATATGGTACTGATGAAGGTGTTAATGATGTAGCTACTTACTTAGAACAAGCATTCAACGCATTAGATGGTGTTAACTTTACATTATCAGCAACTCAAAAAGAAGCTCGTATCGAAAGCTTAAAAGTTCAAGACTTCGAAATGGCATTAACTCGTTGGGGACCTGATTATGCAGATTCATCTACTTACTTAGACTTATTAGGATCTGATCAAATGGATAACTATAACTATGGTCAATATAGCAACGAAGATTATGATGAATTAATCTATGCAGCAAGAACTGAATCAGATGCAGAAACTCGTGAACAATTATTAATGGATGCTAATGCTTTGGCAACTGAAGAATGTGCAGTTATCTCTATCTTCAACCAAGGTCAAGCTGTCTTAACAAGCTCTAGAATGACTGGATTATTACACAACGCTTGTGGTACTCCATACATCTATAAATATATTCAAGTAACTGAATAAAACAAAATTTAAAGACATGACTTTCTAAGTTATGTCTTTTTTTGATAAAAACATGATAAAAAACTTGCATTGTGATAAAATGATGTTATAATAGTTGTGCGTTATGAAATTAAAATTTGTTATTAATGTTTATGAGTGGCTGCTTGGGGTATAAAATCACAATAAATCACAAAATATGGGTGCATTATTGTATACAAAATATAAAAATAATTTTAAGAATTTGTTTAAAAACGAATTTAATCGCCAATATTTTTGTAAAAGGACAAATTAATAACTTAAAAATTAACGATTAACGATAAAAATTGTTTGACATATGGGTAAATGTGTTATATACTTGACTCATGACATATATGTCATTCCATTATTTTGGCGAGAGGAGAAGAAGACATGAAAATAATGAAAAAAGTACTATCTGCTATGTTATGTTGTGCTATGGCATTTACTTTAGCTGCTTGTAGTAGTAGCAGCGATGCTAGTGCAGATGTAGTCGTTATGAGCGAAAATGATTTAATGTCATTGGATTCATCTCAAGCAACTGACGGAACTTCTTTTGAAGTTATTGCAGCTTTTAAAGATGGTTTATATGGTTATGCTGAAGATGGTTCATTAACATTAATGTTAGCAGACAGTGTAGAAGTTTCTGAAGATTTATTGACTTATACTTTTACATTAAAAGATGCAACTTGGTCTAATGGTACAGCTGTTACAGCTAATGACTTTGTTTATGCATTACAACGTTGTATTAGTGTAGGTAGTGAATATGCATTCTTACTTGGTGAACAAGGAGCTAATATTGTGAATGCTGAAGCAGCTATCGCTGGAGAAGTAGATGTCAGCGAAATTGGAGTTACAGCTGTAGATGATAAAACATTAGTGTTCGAATTAGCAACTCCTTGCGGTTTCTTCGATAAGTTATTGGCTTTCCCAACATTCTTCCCAATCAATGAAGAATTTGCTGAAGAATGTGGTGATTCTTATGCTACATCAGTTGATAATTTATTATTCTGTGGTGCATTTGAATTAACTACTTGGGATTTAAATAGTCAAGTAGTTTTAACAAAGAATGAAAACTATTATGATGCAGATGTTGTACAAGTTAATTCAGTAACTATTAACTTAGCTCAAGATCAATCAGCAGCTGCATTACAATATGATAGTGGTGAATTAGATTATTGTGTTATTTCTTCATCATTAGTTGATACTTATAGTGATAATGAAGGTTATAGTACAATCAATAATGGTTATTTATGGTATTTATATGTTAACTTCGAAAATGAATACTTAGCAAATGAAAATATCCGTAAAGGTTTATCTGCTGCAATTGATAGATCTGACTTATGTGATAACATCTTAAAAGATGGTTCATCTCCTGCAAGTGGATTTGTTCCTGCAGAATTAACAACTAATTCTGATGGTCAAGATTTTGCTGAAGCATGTGGTGATTTATTAGCAGCTAACGAAATTGATTACAATTTGGAAAAAGCTCAAGAATATATTGATGCAGGTTTAGAAGAACTTGGTGTTGATAGTATTAGTATTACATTGTTATATGGTACTGATGAAGGTGTCAATGATTGTGCAACTTATTTGGAACAAGCATTTAATGCTTTAGATGGTGTTGATTTAACATTAGTTGCAACTCAAAAACAATCACGTATTAATTCTTATCAAAAGGATGGAGACTTTGATTTATCATTAACTCGTTGGGGTCCTGATTATGCTGACTCTACAACTTATTTGAATAACTTAGAGACTTCTCAAATTGGTAATAACAACTATGGTAAATATACAAATGCTGATTATGATGAATTAATGGAATTAGCTCGTAACGAAGGTGACGCAGCTACTCGTGAAAGTTACTTAATGGAAGCTAACAATATCTTAATGGAAGATGTTGCTGTTATCCCTATCTTTGAACAAGGTCAAGCAGTATTACAAAGCAGTAGCTTAAGTGGATTAGTTCACAATGCTGTTGGTACACCTTATATCTTTAGATATGTAACTAAATCATAAAAATAAATGATTTAAATTAAAATGGATGAGTATAGAAGCACTTTATGGGAATCCATAAAGTGCTTTCTTTATTTAAGTCGAAAGGGGGAAGACACATGAATAAAGGTATGATGAAATATATTGGTAAGCGTTTAGCTATCTCAGCTGCTACATTGTTCGTCATCATTCTTGTCTTGTTTTTGATGTTAAAGTTGATGCCTGGTACACCTTTCAATGATGAAAAATTGACTGAAGCTCAATTGGCTGTCTTAATGGCAAAATATGGCTTGGATAAGCCAATTATGGTTCAGTTCTGGAATTATTTAAGAAATATGTTAACAGGTGATTTTGGTGTTTCTTATGTTATTAATAAAAATATGAATATTTCCCAATTAGTAGGTAGTGCTATGGGTATTTCATTTAGACTTGGTGTTATGGCTACTATTCTTGGTACAGTTATTGGTATTTTATTAGGTATTGTGGCTGCGTTGAACAAAAATACATGGATTGATAGTGTTTCAACAATAATCTCAGTTATTGGTGTATCAATTCCATCATTTGTATTTGCCTTATTATTAGTTTATTTATTAGGTGCTAGATGGCGTTTGTTCCCAACACAATATAGTAGTTCTAAGCCGTTTACATCATCAATCATTCCAGTTATTGCCTTGTCTATGAGTGTTATTGCGAACGTGGCACGTTTTACACGTACTGAAATGATTAGCGTATTAGGCAGTGATTATATGATACTTGCAAAAGCAAAAGGTCTTGATCAAAGAACTTTGATTTTTAAACATGCTTTACGTAACTCATTAATTCCTGTTATTACTATTTTAGGTCCAATCATGGTTAATATTATGACTGGTACAATGGTAGTTGAGAAAATTTGTGGTATTCCTGGTTTAGGTAAATTATTGATTTCTAGTATTCAACAAAATGACTATAATGTTACATTAGCATGTTCATTCTTATATGCAGTTATGTATATTATTATTGTATTAGTTATTGATGTTTTATATGGTATAATCGATCCTAGAATTAGATTAGGAAAGGGGGATTAGTCAATGGATGAATTAAAAGATATTGAATTTCTACCTGATGATTTTGAGTTTGTTCATAATCAGGATATTATGAAAGATGAAGTCATGCCTGATGTTCCTTTCTGGTTAGATGTTTGGAGAAGATTTAAAAAGAATAAAGGTGCAGTTATTGGTGCTGTCGTTATTATCTTTGTTATTATTATGGCTATCTTTATGCCTATGTTATCTTCTTATAAGTTTGATGCCATTAATTCTTCAGAAGCCAATATGACTCCTTGTTCATTGCATTGGTTTGGTACTGATAACTTTGGCCGTGACTTATGGGTTCGTACTTGGACAGGTACACGTGTTTCATTAATTGTTGCCTTTGCAGCAATTGCTATTGATGTTGTTGTTGGTGTAACTTATGGTATGATTTCAGGATATTTCGGTGGTATGGTTGACCAGGTTATGCAACGTATTCAAGAAATCTTGAACTCTATTCCTACATTGGTTGTATTAACATTGTTGATGACTGTTTTGGAAGCATCTTTAACAACAATTATCTTTGCATTGATGTTTACAGAGTGGATTGGTATGAGTCGTATTACCAGAGCTCAAGTTTTACAAATAAAAGAAGAAGAATTCGTATTAGCTTCACGTACATTAGGGGCAAGTAGTTTCTTTATTATCTTTAAGGAAATCTTACCTAATATTTATTCACAATTGATCGTTATGTCAATGATGTCTATACCAAATGCTATTTTCTATGAAGCATATTTGTCATTCGTTGGTTTAGGTTTGACTGTACCTAATGCTTCATTGGGTGTTTTGATTAATGATGGATTTACATATTTCTTATCTTATCCTCATATGGTTGCAATACCTGTTATTGTTTTAGGTGCATTGATGTTAAGCTTTAACTTATTTGGTGATGGTTTACGTGATGCATTAGATCCTACAATGAAGGAGATGTAATTATGGCAGAGAGAGAAAAAATATTAGAGATAAAAGATTTACGTATTTCTTTTAAAACAACAAATGGTACAGTTAATGCCATTCGTGGTGTCAATCTTGAATTACATAAAGGTGAAACAATTGCGATTGTTGGTGAATCTGGATCAGGTAAATCTGTAACAACTAAGGCTGTTATGGGTATTATGGCAAGTAATGCTACAATTGATTCTGGTGAAATCAATTATGTTTGGTATGATGAAGATACTGGTGAAAGAAATGAAAGAGATTTAACGAAGATGAGCGAATCTGAAATGGGTAAGATTATCCGTGGACGTAAAATCGCCATGGTTTTCCAGGATCCAATGACTTCATTAAATCCAACTATGACAATTGGTAAACAAATTATGGAACCTATGATTTATCATTATGGTAAATCTAAAGAAGAAGCTCATGCAAAAGCTTTGGAATTATTACAATTAGTAGGTATTACAAATGCTGAAGATCGTATGAATAACTATCCTCACCAATTATCTGGAGGTATGAGACAAAGAGTTGTTATTGCAATTGCTTTATCATGTGATCCATATGTATTAATTTGTGATGAACCTACAACAGCATTGGATGTTACTATCCAGGCTAAAATCCTTGAATTGATTAAAGATATTCAATCAAAGAAAGATTTATCAGTTATTTATATTACTCACGACTTAGGCGTAGTAGCTAAAGTTGCTGATTTTGTTAATGTTATGTATGCTGGTAAGATTGTTGAAAGAGGAACTATTGAAGAAGTCTTCTATGATCCTCGTCATCCTTATACTTGGGGTCTATTATCAGCAATGCCAGATTTAAGTACAAATGATCCAGAATTATATACAATTCCTGGTGCACCACCAAACTTAGCATATGAAATTAAAGGTGATGCTTTTGCCCCTCGTAATCAATTTGCTTTAAATATTGATAAGAGAATTGATCCACCTTTATTCCCTGTACCTGGTAGTGATACTCACTTATGTGCAAGCTGGTTAATGCATGAAAAAGCACCTAAAGTTGAAATGCCAGAGTCATTACAACGTCGTATTGCTAATATGAAGAAGGAGGCTGGAATAGAATGAGCGAAACAGTACAACCTATTTTAGAGGTCGAAAACTTAAAACAACATTTTAAAGTAAGTAGAAAATTTACAGTTAAAGCTGTAGATGGAGTTTCTTTTAAAATTTATCCTGGCCAAACTTATGGATTAGTAGGTGAATCAGGTTCAGGTAAATCAACAACAGGTAGAAGTATTATTCGTTTATATAAACCTACTGCTGGTAAAATTGTTTTTAATGGTCAAGATATTTCAGGTAAAATGACTGAAAAAGATATTAAACTTTTAAGAACAAAGATGCAGATGATTTTCCAGGATCCAATGGCTTGTTTGAATCCTCGTATGAAAGTTATTGATATTATTGGTGAAGGTTTAGATATTCATCATTTATATGAAACTGAAGAAGAAAGAAACCAAATGGTTTATCAGATGCTTAACTTAGTTGGATTATCAAAAGAACATGCAATGCGTTATCCACATCAATTCTCTGGTGGTCAAAGACAACGTATCGGTATTGCAAGAGCATTGATCATGGACCCAGATTTAATTATTGCTGACGAAGCTATTTCAGCATTGGATGTTTCTATTCAAGCTCAGGTTGTTAACTTGATGAAGAATATTCAACGTGATTATGGTAGTGCTATATTATTTATTGCCCATGACTTATCAATGGTTAAGTATATTTCTGATCATATTGGTGTATTACACTTGGGTCATATGGTTGAATCTGGTACAACTGATGAAATTTTCTCTAATCCAATTCATCCTTATACAAAATCATTATTATCAGCTATTCCAGAACCAAACCCTGTATTAGAAAAGAAGAGAACTTCTTTATCATATGATTATGCTACAAGTGGTTTGAATTATGAAGCTGGAACAGAACATTATGTATCAGATACTCATTATGTTTTAGCAACTGATGAAGAATTTGAAAACATGATGGCTCAACAAAACGAAGCAATAAGATAAATGAAAACGTCCTTTAAAAGGACGTTTTTTTTTGACATATTAAATTTTAATGTGGTTTTGAAGAAACCTCTTTAAAGTTAAATGTGGT
>JAJQGQ010000061.1 GCA_021200395.1 Erysipelotrichaceae bacterium | reverse complement strand
GAATAGAAAATATATATAATGCTAATAATAGATAAGATAATATTTTAGATAATCGTTTTTGCAAGAAAAATCCAAATATTTGTGTAAGAATAGAAAATAAAATATGGATATGCATACCTGACAGGGCAAAGAGATGTACTAATGATAATTGGGATAAGGATGTGTAATCTTCATCAATAGTTGAAGAACGTTGGCCTAAAAGAAATAATCTTTGATAATCATTGACGTCTTGATTAGAAGAAAAACGTGATTCTATCAGTTGATATAAACTGATATGAGAGGTTTGAGATATAAGAGAAGTGAGTTTCGCTTTATAGAATATTTTTAATGAATAAAGATAAGTCTTTTCATTAAAAGCATTATCATTAGTTGTAGTATTCATTTCATATGTTTCTACTTCTGCCTTTATCGTATCTCCATAACTAAAATTTTCATCATGATATAGTTTTACTGTACCAAAGTCACATTGTACATAACAATAGTTTTCATTCACTTTAATGACTTTGCCTTCGATTGTTGAAGGTAAATCAGATATGGATGGACACATAAAATATAAGGCAATACATAAGCCAAAGATAATGAATACATGAAAGATATTTAAGCGATAAATAAGCCATAAACAATAAATCGATAAACCAATAAAAAAGATGTGATGGACATACATGCCCATCACAAATAATAAACAGCCTATAGCATAAAAAATAATATGATAACTTATAAACATAAACTTTCCCTCAAATTTAAATATGTCTTTTCACCAATACCACTAATATTCATAATATCTTCTAAACATTCAAAAGGTGTAACTTCACGATAATCAATAATCTTTTGAGCTGTTTTTTCACCAACACCACTTAATGTCATAAGTTCTTCTAAAGTAGCACTATTAAGTGATATGGCATTTTCGTTGATAGGAGGTAAATAAATTCTTGATTCATCTTCAACTTCTTTATCTAAATTTAAAACATCTAAATTTGCATCATCACTTACTCCTACCTCCTCAACCAGTTCACCAATCGTCATTTCTCCCTCAAATTCATAATTACCTGTCGTATTAAATTCTCCTTCTAATGTTACATATGATATTTCAATTGTTTCTTCTATAGTTTCTTCTGGTTTTTGAAAATCATATATAACCGAACATATAATTAATAATATCATACCGATTATTTGATATCTTTTTTTCATATTGACCTCCAATAAAAAAAGTGATTTTTCAATCACTTAAAACTTAAAACTCTGTTGTCTAGGAATATGCAAATGCTCATAAGCTAAATCAGTAGCAATTCTTCCTCTAGGTGTACGTTTAATAAGACCAATCTGTAATAAATAAGGCTCATAAACATCTTCTAAGGTTGTTGATTCTTCACCAATACTAGCTGCTAAGGATTCAACACCAACAGGACCTCCTTGAAAACGATTAATAATACCTAATAAATATTTATGATCCACTTCATCTAATCCTAATTCATCTACTTGTAGACGATTTAAGGCTTCATTAGTACGTTCTTTACTAATGACTTCATCCCCATTGAATTGAGCAAAATCTCTAACACGTCTAAATAATCTATTGGCAATACGTGGTGTGCCTCTTGATCTTTTGGCCAATTCTTTAGCCGCATCATCATCCATTGGCATATGATATACCTGACTCGTACGATGAATAATAGACTTTAATTCTTCTTCATTATAGTATTCTAATTTAGAAACAATTCCAAAACGATCTCTTAATGGAGCTGATAAATCACCTGCACGCGTCGTTGCACCAACTAAAGTAAATGGTGGCAAATCAATACGAATAGAACGCGTAGAAGCATCTTTACCAATCACGACATCTACACAATAATCTTCCATAGCTGGATATAATATTTCTTCAACAACTTTATTAAGACGATGAATTTCATCAATAAATAACACATCTCCAGGATTCAATGATGTAAGTATTGCTACTAGATCTCCTGTTTTTTCAATGCTAGGTCCCGTCGTTGTTTTGAGCTGTGTCCCCATTTCATTGGCAATAATCATTGCCATTGTTGTTTTACCAAGTCCTGGAGGGCCATATAGTAAAACATGATCTAAGCTTTCATCACGCATTTTGGCTGCACCAATAAAAACACGTAAATTATTCTTCAAATTTTCCTGACCAACATATTGATCTAATGATTGCGGACGTAATTGGCTTTCATCATCATCAAAATGTTGATTTAAATCCATGATATCTCTATCCATGTGTTCCTCCTATAACTTCACTAATAAGCTTAAAGCTTTCTTAACATAACCATTTGTATCTAAATTCTCATGAGATAATTGATTCATCACACGATCAACTTCTTGTTTCTTATATCCTAAAGCCACCAATACTTCAATAGCTTCATCAAATTCAGGGGTTGTTAAAACTGTAGAATTGACTGCTACATTCTTAAATTTACCCTGTAAATCTAAAACGATTTGTTGAGCAGCTTTTGGACCAATACCAGGAATACGTTTTAAATATGTAATATTCTTTGATTCAATCGCTGCAATAATAGCATCAACATCACCTGTAGCTAAAATACCAATGGCTGTTTTACAACCAATTCCCTTAACTAAAATAAGTTTTAAAAACAAATCTTTTTCTTCATTTGTTTGAAACCCATATAAAGTCATGCCATCTTCTCGTACTTGTGTATAAATATAAACAATCAGTTCTTTTCCTTTGGTAAATTGATAAGGATTTGATACATAAACTTGATAACCAATTCCATGATTATCTATCACAATATAATCCTTTCCTAAATCAACAATCATTCCTTTAATATAACTAAACATACTAT
>JAJQGQ010000303.1 GCA_021200395.1 Erysipelotrichaceae bacterium | reverse complement strand
TTACATAACAGTTAACCTGCATTTCTCCTAAAATTAATTTTTTTATCATTATTATTCACCCACTAAATAAAAAATAAGCCAAAGGCCTATTTCTTTTCTCTATGTGTTGTCTTTTTATTACATCTAGGACAATATTTCTTTACTTCCATTCTTGCAGGATGAGTTCTTTTATTTTTTGTATTAATGTAATTTTCTTCACCACATTCAGTACACTTTAAAATGATATTTTCTCTCATTTTGATTACACCTCCATCATGATATCGCCATAATATATTAACATAAACATTTAGAAAAATCTACTAAAAAATCAAATTTCATGAATCATCTACCGATAAAATAGCCATAAATGCTTCTTGAGGTATTTCAACACTACCAACAGCCTTCATACGTTTCTTGCCTTCTTTTTGTTTTTCAAGCAATTTTTTCTTACGACTTATATCGCCACCATAACATTTAGCAAGTACATTTTTACGTAAAGCTTTTATATTTGTACGAGCAATCACTTTACCTGAAATAGCTGCTTGAACAGGTATCTCAAATAACTGTTTTGGGATGAGTTCCTTAAGCTTGATACAAATATTATTACCTCGATGATAAGCAAAATCCTTATGAACAATAGAAGACAAAGCATCAACAACTTCACCATTCAAAAGAATATCCATCTTTACCAAATCACTTCTCTTATAGCCATCTAATTCATAGTCAAATGACGCATAACCTTTCGTACATGATTTTAACTTATCAAAAAAATCATAGACAATTTCACTTAATGGAATAAGATAAATAACATTTTGACGCATATCGTCAATATATTCTATATCCTGGAATTCTCCACGTTTCGCTTGTGCCAATTCCATGATTGGACCAACATATTCATTTGGTGTCATAATCGTCACTTTTACATAAGGCTCTTCTAGATGATCAATTTTTTGATTAGGTGGCATAGCTGCTGGATTATCAATTTCTACCATTGTACCATCAGTTAAATAACAATGATAAACGACAGAAGGCGCTGTAGCAATTAAATCTAGATTAAACTCTCTTTCCAATCTTTCCTGAATAACATCCATATGCAAAAGCCCCAAAAAACCACATCTAAAACCAAAGCCTAATGCATGAGAAGTTTCAGGTTCAAAGACTAATGATGAATCACTTAATTCCATTTTTTCCAAAGCATCTCTTAAATCCTTATATTTGGCATTATCGACAGGATATAAACCACAATAAACCATTGGATTCAAATGACGATAGCCTGGCAAGGGAGCTTCAGCAGGATTATCAACAATAGTAATCGTATCACCAACATGAATATCTTGAACTGATTTAATAGAAGCTGCGATCCAGCCAACTTCACCAGTAACTAATTGATCTTTCTTAACCTCTTTAGGAGTTTTAACTCCTACTTCAACAACTTCATATATAGCTTCAGTAGCCATAAATTTGATCATATCGCCAACTTTAATACTACCATTTTTGATACATACAAAAACAATAACACCGCGATAACTATCATATAAAGAATCAAAAATCAAAGCTTGTGTTGGCTTATTGATATCACCACTTGGTGCAGGCACATTTTTAACGATATCTTCTAAAACATCTTTAATATTAAGACCTGTTTTAGCTGAAATCAATGGTGCTTCATCGGCAGGTAACCCAATGATATCCTCGATTTCATGAACCACTCTTTGAGGATCAGCACTTGGTAAATCAATTTTATTGATAACAGGTAATATTTCTAAATCATTATCAAGTGCTAAAAAAACATTAGCCAAAGTTTGTGCTTCAACACCTTGTGAAGCATCGACTACCAATACCGCTCCTTCACATGCTGCCAAAGAACGTGATACCTCATAAGTAAAATCAACATGCCCTGGTGTATCAATAAGATGCAAAAGATATTCTTCTCCATCGTCAGCTTTATATGTTAATTGAACTGCATTTAATTTAATTGTAATGCCTCTTTCTCTTTCCAAATCCATACTATCCAGGAGCTGATCCTTCATTTCACGATCACTGACAGCTCCAGTCAATTGTAAAATACGATCTGCTAAAGTTGATTTTCCATGATCAATATGCGCTATAATAGAAAAATTTCGAATATGTGATTGATCTATACTCATAACAAGACTCCTTTCATTCGTATCTATTCTACACAATTTCATGAAAAAAAGAAATAAAAAAGTAGTTTTTCACTACTTTTTCATACTTGATTCCTGAAAGTATCTATCTAAGAATTCGACATGTTCAACTTTCACTTCTGTTATCATAGAAGAGTTTTTCTTCGATGTATCATTAGGTTTTGATTGAAGACGTCCTTTAATTCCTAAAAAACTGCCTTCATCACAACAATCCATCACCGCCTGACTAATACCCTTCCACAATATACAGCTAATATAATCATGTTCTCTAACACCTAAATTATTTCGATAAGGTCTTTCAACATCCATAACGATAGTCGCTAATTTTATGCCATTCTCATATTCTTTCATCTCAGGTTTTTTAGCTAATCTACCGATAAGAACAACTTCGTTAAACATTATCAATCTCCTTTCATTACAATTATAAAACAGAAATTTCGTTTTACAAAATTCTGCGAATTGATATAAAAATTTGAATTTTTTCGAAAATTTCGTAGCCATTTTTTAAGAAAAATATCCAATTTATTTGCTGATTGAGTGAAAATCGGAACGAATTTTTTAAAAATCCGTAATCAAAAAAAATGAAAAAATTTTAAATTTTTCATTTTTTGAAAATATTTACTTAGAACAAATATTATATACAAAAATAGTTAATTTAATATTATATTGTATCAATA
>JAJQGQ010000264.1 GCA_021200395.1 Erysipelotrichaceae bacterium | reverse complement strand
GGTATTACCTTAGTATAATCCAATGAGCAAGATAACTGATAATATTCAATACACTCAAACATTTCTTTATATAAACTAATTCTATCATTTTTATATGATTCTAAAAAATGGTGTAATCGTATAACGTTTTTATCAATATCATTTAACAAATACTTATTAGCTTTAGCATTCATAGCAGAACTACCGCCACCAACGAATGGTTCAATATATGTATCAATATCATCAGGCATAAGTTTTTTTAATTGCGGAACCAATTTATATTTATCACCAACATAGAAAAAAGGTGATCTTTTTACTTTTTCATCCATTTTGCACCTCCGTTATAAAAACATATTCTTTATGATCTTTCAAATCTGTCTTACCCGAATTAAAAGCATTATGATTTTTTTTAAAAACTTTAGTTTTACCTTTAGACGATAAAATATCTTGAATCTGTTCTAATGTCATCTTATTTTTAGAAGAACTACTTTTAGATGTATATGTATTGTTATAAGTAACAACGATATAACGACAAGTTAGATTGTCAACTAAATCTTTGAAAACTATTGGTGCAGCATTTCTGCAATAATCAGACATATTTTCTTCTTTAGGTTTCATTGCAACTCCATATAATTCTGGTTTATGCCATGTAGTTATATTTTCTAAAACATGATAAAATCTTGAATATTGTCTGCTGTTATAAGGTGGATCAAAAAAAACAATATCAGCATGTATCTTTTTAGCAAGAGTATTACTATCATCTCTAAAAATATAGATATCTTTATCATTTACGATGGGTTTAATCAAATCAAATATAAATTGATCTTGTACTTTTTCTTTTTTTATATATGCATCATAATGTCCGACCGTATTAGAAATACGATCCATAGAATATAATAAAGAAGCAATTAGAATGTGATATTCCTTATCATTAATGATATTATGTTTCATTAAAGAATCTATATTTTCTCTTATATATCCTATTTTTTTTGAATCATTGATTGAAAAATATTTATTGCCAAAGTTAACTGAAACATAATTTTCCTCTAAAATATTGATATCATTATATTCTTGTTTTAAGACATTTAACTTATTTATATCAAAACTAGCATTTTCAAAAAAAGCTTTGTAAATTACTTCATTAGAATAAAGGAAATCATTAATATAAAATTCATTAAAATCGTTCAACATATAATATGTTACAACACCAGTTCCTGCAAAGATATCAAAAAAAGATTCTCCTTGACAATTCTCTAATATTAGATTTCTTATCCACTCCATTAACTTTGCCTTGCTACCAGTGTATCTTCTGTTATATATATCAAACATTTCTTAACCTTCCTTTAAAATTCTAACACCATTATAAATTATTTTTCACTTAATATAAAGGAAAAGAGACAATTTTATTTCATCATCTAATTGTTCCCCTTTTTTTCTTTCTATGTTAAACTATGATGAGAGGTGAAATATATGTGTATTTTAGGACTCATTGTTGAATATAATCCTTTTCATAATGGTCATATTTATCATATTCAAAAAGCGCAGGAATTAGTGCATCCTGATTTGACAATTGCTGTCATGTCATCATCATTTGTACAGCGTGGTGAACCGGCTATAATTGATAAATGGCAAAGAAGTCGTATGGCTATTGAATATGGTGTTGATATAGTGATCGAATTGCCATTTGTTTATAGTTGTCAAAGTGCCGATTATTTTAGTCAAGGAGCATTGTTTTTACTCAATGGTATGGGTGTAACTGATCTATGTTTTGGCAGTGAGGAAGGCAATATTGATGTTTTTGTTAGTATTGCTCAAACAATTAAAGATAATGATATGATTTATAATCAATATGTTAAAAATTATATGAAACAGGGATTAAGATATCCTGATGCATGTAATCAAGCATTAGAAGATATTATGCATAAACAAATACGTACACCTAATGATTTATTAGGCTTAAGTTATGTTAAAGAGATTATTAATAAAGATTATTCAATAACACCCCATTGTATTTTAAGAACCAATGATTATCATGATCATACATTACATTCTATTTCAAGCGCTACTGCTTTAAGACATGCCATATATAACCACCAGGATATCAATAATCAGTTACCACATAGTGAATTATATCAATCTTACTATACATTAGAATATTATTTCCCTTATTTACAATATATCATTTCTATGTCTTCTAAAGAAGATTTAAGACATATCCATATGGTTGATGAAGGCTTAGAAAATACCATGAAAAAAGTTATTATGCATGTCCATTCAGTCAATGAACTCATTAATGAATTATCATCAAAACGCTATACCAAACCACGTATATCGAGAATGCTTATTCATATTTTAATGCAAAATACCAAAGATAATATTAAACAAGCCATGAATCTTGATTATATAAGAATATTAGCTATGAATAATAATGGTAGAAAATATTTATCAGACTATAAAAAAATAACACCTTATCCTATTATCACTAATATTTCTAAATATCATCATCCTGCTTTAGATATAGAAGTCAAAGCGACACAATTATTAGCATTACAAGCGAATAAAGATTTAATCAAAGAAGAATATGCTCATATTCCTATATAAATTCTTGACATCAATCTTTTTCTAGCCTATGATTGTATCGATTTAAATACAATTTTGAGGGGATAAGCATGAATGAAGTAGAAGTATTAGATACCATTAATGAAATAGGTTTTCTATTATTAAAACATGGTGCCGAAATATATCGTGTAGAAGAATCTATGAGACGTATGTGTGAAGCATATGATTTTAAAGATATCGAAGTTTTTGCTTTACTTAAAGAAGTGCCAAGAAAGCCTGCTACTTTAGTAGCGGGATGAATTGGC
>JAJQGQ010000093.1 GCA_021200395.1 Erysipelotrichaceae bacterium | reverse complement strand
TAATTTGATAATTAAAATCTTTGCAACCCCAAATTATTTTGAATTACCAAAATATTGATGTAATAGTTGAGCTTGTTTTTTACCCGTTTCATCTAATGGTGTATTAGTTAAACCAATACATCTTTTAATGTTATCTTCAAAAGCAATACGCCCATGTCGAATAAGATATAAATAACGTGTCATCATTCTAATCCTTTACCAAAATATTTTTGAAAAATCTCTTGAGTTGTTTGATCAACTTCATCTAAGAACTTTGTATAGTTATTGATGAGATTTTTACCTTGTGTCGTGACAGTGGCACCACCACCGCCAACACCACCAGCCCATCTTTCAACAACACTATAGCCAAGTTCTTTCTCTAAACCTTTTAACATCTTTCTTCCTTTACTATAAGACATATTCATCATACTACAAGCTTGTTGAATAGAACCTGTTTGATCAATATATTCTAATAATGTACAAACACCTGGACCAAAAAAACTTTCATTACCTTTTAAAATAACTTTTACTTGAGGATAAATCGGATGACCACAACCACGAGCATAATGCCAATTAACAAGATCATGATATTCTTCTTTCGTATCCACATCACGATAAACGCCCGCATCATCTACTTCCATTTCTGTTAAAGAATAAGAAGAATTTTCCATAGCACCACGCAAGCCACCTTCACCTTCATATTGACAAATATCTAAAGCAATATCACTTCTTATAATAATCGGATGACCTGGATGACCATAACAAACAGTACGAATCATTGGTGCATCAATATTCATTTCATTTTTGATTGTTTCTACTAATATAGCAGGCACATCAATAGGCATAATCATCACGCGATCACATAAATCAGCAATCGCACGTATCCCTATTTTGACAGATGAAAACATATCCGTATTTTCATAATCTTCATTTCTGACGAATAATAAGTTTTCTTGTTTCAAATGCTCTTCCAACTCTTCAGCCCTATATCCTGTGACAACCACAATTGGTGATACACCCAAATACTTAAGCATTCTAACAATATGTAAAGCAATTGTTGAATTACCAAAGGGAAGTAGTGGTTTAAAATCAACCATACGCGATGATTTCCCAGCTGCCACTAATACGCCACCAAATCTATCCATATAAAACTCCTTATCTACTTATAATTTCAACTTCTAAGATATCACCAATTTCATGAGCTTCTTCAAACATTTCACTCACATAAACACCATTGGCACTCATCACTTTCAAATCACCATCTTCTCTTTCAACTGGTTCAATTTCATAACCTTGGTCGGTTTTAGTAACAATCATACGATGACATATTTCTACAGGGCCACCGTTATTCATAGGTTTAATCAATCGACCTTTAACTGTATGCTTGATTGTTTCTTCATGCATATAATATTTATCTAAAAGTGTTCTCAAACACCAATCTGTCGCAAAATAAGCTGCTAATGCAGGACCAGGTAAGTTAATAACTGGTTTATTATCAAACATACTGATAGAAATAGGACGACCTGGTACAGCCGATACATTGTGGAATAATAGTTTTCCTTTTTCTTCTAATAATTGAATATTAAAATCTTCACTGCCTTTACTAGATCCACCATTAATCAATACAATATCTGCTTTTTGAACGGCTTCATCTAATATATTTGATAAGCTCTCCTTATCATCCTTAAAAATAGGATAATTCATAACTTCAGCTCCTAAAACACTTAATTGTCCATTCAACATAAAACTATTAGAATCTATATTCTCACCACGATGAATATCACTACCCACCACTACTAATTCACTACCAGTAGGAATCACGGCAATCACTGGTTTTTTAAAGACAGGAACCTCTTTATAATTACCCATCGCTAAAACAGCCAAATCAGTTGCTCTAATAACATGTCCCTTCTTAAATAATAAAGTACCTTCTTGTATAATACTTCCTGCAGGTTTTGTTTGATTTCCTGCTTTAATTTCTCCTCTGATATCATGAAGTCTCACATGACCATCATTTAAATCGACATTTTCTATTTGAATAATAGCATCAAAATCATCACTAAAATCATCACCTGTATCTGCACGTGCATAATCAATACCTTCTACCCAATGTGATGTATCAGGTAAACCATTTGCAAAATCAGATGACTTAACGGCAATACCATCCATCATCGAAACACGATACATTGGTAAAGTCACTTGAGCATATAAATCCTCACTCAATGTTCGATCTAATGCATTCATTAAATCAATTATTTCTGTTTTTCTTTCAATCTCCCAGCAATCAAAAACTTTATCTAAAGCCTCACGACGATTGATCATTGTTGGCTTAATCATCATAGCTAAACGATTCATTTGTGCTGGTATACCACGTTTCATTTTTTCGGCCATAACTTCTGGTGCTTTTCCATTACCACCAATAATTTCAAAGCCAAAAACCAAGCAATGATCCTCAATCGCATATATATGTAAAATAGTCATAGGACCTCTTTGTGATTTTAAAACAAGCTTTTGGTTTTCAAGCATTTCCACAACTTCGAAATCCAAAGGATGCTTAGCCATCTTCAAATACTTAGTACCATGACTTCCTACTTTTAATTCATCTTCTACATCAACCTTTTTAAGTGTTGGATCCCATTTTGTCCATGTTTTAGGATTACAATAGCACATCCAAGCCTTAGCATCATCAATTTCACGATCTAATTTTTGTATATACTTCATATTTTCCTCCAAATACACATTTGTTTGGACTTACACTTACAAGATGCACAACATTTTCTGTATTATATCATATTTTCAATATTCACAAAATAAAATTATTTATTTTCCATACTCGATAATAACCAATTCTGATGTCTTTTTAAACGATTAATATCTCTAATACAATAATAACCATTAATAC
>JAJQGQ010000250.1 GCA_021200395.1 Erysipelotrichaceae bacterium | reverse complement strand
ATCATGACAACGTATGATATAAACAAAATATTTCATACAACCTGCATAATAAAGAAATAAAACATATGTTTACCTCTAGGAATTTCATAATGCTCAATCAATGACAAATATCCTTCTTGTAAACGCAAATTTTTTCTTACTAAAGAAATTTCACTAGTATATAAGAAAACATATCCTCCAGATTTAACTAATCGATGAATACGTTCAAAGAAACGATCATAAAGGTCTGTTAGCTTTTCTCTATCTGGCAATTGTGGAAATGTAGGCATATCTGTTATCAATTCATCAAACATTTCATTATTGACAAATCTTAATGAATCTTTATGCACATAATAGATTGTTTGACCAGCAATCTTGGTATTCTTTTTGGCAGCTTCGATCCCCTTGTTGTAAATATCGATACCCATCGAAAACTTTGCTGGTTTGATCATATTACGTTCTATCAATAATGTACCACAGCCTACAAAAGGATCTATCACTTTAGCATGCTCAATCATATAAGGTTTTGCAAGTTGCATAAGCGTAGCAGCAACATAAGATTGCATAGAATTGGCAATGACTTCCTTACGATATGCAAATCGTTTGCTTTTTAAATGACTCAAACGTAAATATAGATTAACTTTCCCTTTTCTTACTTCTTTAAAAACGATTTCAATTTCATAATCTTCAGTTGTATTTAAAAGCTTATATGGATAATATTCAAAAAATTTTTCAGATATCTTCTTAATCAATGCTGGATCCTTTTGACGTAGCAAATCTTCAACACGAAAATAGAAAAATGACTCATCATCATATAACTTATCTAGTATTTCCACAATATTACATCTTTTAATCGCTTTATCAATACTTTCTATTGAAATATCCAAACCACTTGCTCCTTGTAATGGAATGAGCATATCGTTATAAGTTCTTATATCAATAAGTTCATAAATGGATTCTGTTCTCACCAAAACTCCTTGAGTAACAGGTTTGTAACGCAAATGAAGAACTGGTTCAAATAATACAAATTGATAATATGGCAAAGAAGTTAAAACGACATCAATGGGTTCATGCTTAAGTTTTATAACCTTGCGTTTATGTGATTGATATTTCAATATAAGTGGATTCAATATTTTTAACTGAGATTGAATATGTTTGGCGTCATTTTGATTAAAATGAATAAGTTGCATTTGAATATCTTTTAATTGTGTTAAATAAGGAATGCAATCTTGACGAGCTATACCCTTTAAATAAGCCTCTTTAACATATTCAGTTTTTTCTAAAGTATAAGCATTTAATAATATAGCAATCGTATCAGGAAAATAGCCAAGTAGTATAGCACTATTTTTTCTTATTTTAGGATCTTCATTAGACAATAATTCAATAAGTTTTTGTCTTAATTCATCATCATGTATATCTAATGAGTCTTCAGGTTTTGATTTCATAGCTATCAATGATTCTCTTAAGTCTATATCATTTTTTATATTGCTTGCTAAAATCATATTTATCCCCTTCCCATTCTTTCGCTATTATAGCATATTCTCACCATTTATCCAATGAATTTTTGGCAAGGCCACATATAAAGAAAGGGTTTGGTAAATATCATTAAGAAATTGTTTATGAGAATAAGTATTTTGAAAAAAAGGTAAAATCTTTTCATTATTTAAGATGGCATCGAAGAAACAACCCGAATACAAGCTATGTGCATACAAATACATTATTTCATAAATATCATAAAATTGGTTATCTAAAATATCATGTAATTGATCGATAGTTAAGTATGCACTTTGCATCAGCATCATTATATGTCTGACACGACTAGAAATCATATAGTAACATGGATTCAACAATTCATATACTGCATTAGGAATCGGTGATATTAATGATAAACCAAGTGGAATTGAAATGTGTTTATCAATCTGTAATATATAATTGAGAATATTAATACTATTTTCTGCCATTGCTAAATAATAATAAATCAAAGCTTTGGTATTTCCATCATATGTTGTTACCATATCGTATATTTGATCCATTTTATGAAGCCATTGATTTTTTATGTTACTGATTGTCATTTGTGGTAAAGGTAAAGGGGTTAAAAAGTTTTCAAAGTAATATTGAGAAGAAAATATAGATGGCATATATTTTAATAAAACAAAATCATGAGAAAACCAATGATTCTGATTATTTCTAATAATAATATATCCAGTTAATTGACACTGACGCATGAAATACTGGTAATAATGATATATATTTAAATAAGCTGATGGATTAATACATTGATATAAATAGTATCGTTCATGTTGATATATAAAATAGCCAGGATGTTTCATTTCAATGGGAATATTATAATATAATTTTAATAGATTTTGCATATATTCTCCTTTAGTAATTATATACAAGTGGAACTTGTCCTTGAAATATTTCTAATAAAATAGGAATCGTAATAGTATGACAGTCGTACTGTTCAAAGAAAGGATATATCATTGTTAGATTCATATTGATTTCAATGGATAACTCAACCATCACATGATTAATGCCATAATTTTCAATGCTTTTATTAATGGAACTACTGATAGTTGATAAATGTTTATAACCAATAGATATCGATGGTGAAATAAAAGATGGAATATTAAGTAATGTTGCTATTGATATATTTGAAATGACACCATTATAAGCAATATTCTCTATTCGTTTTTCATAGTAACTATCATCTTTAGCTTGATAATTACCTTCTTCAATAGCTTCATAGGTATTTTCTAAATCTAGTACTATTTCATTAGCAAGTTGATTAATCTTTACCATATCAAATTCTAATAACTCAATTTCATTATCGGCATTTCTTTCAATGATAAGTAAATCACTATAATCACTATCGGTCGTTGTGTGCATAATAATAAGTTGATTAAGTCTTTCTATTTCAAATTTTCCATATTCTTTTAAACGTGGGACACATTTCATATAAAGACTGCTGATGAATATAAAGAGTATAATTAAAAGAGTAAAAAAAATAAACAAATATTTCTTCATCTATTTCACCCTTTTAATATATGTCAAATAATAAAAATATATGAAAAAAAAGCTTATAAAGCTTTTTCTGTCAATATTTCATCTAAAGGTATATCAAATTGATCATGATTAATAAAATCAACTTCTTGAAAAGAATATGCTAATCCTAGTTTATAACCATGATATCCTCTTGCAAAATAGCGGTCATAATAACCTTTCCCATATCCTACTCGATAAAGATAATGGTCATAAGCAAGCATGGGGACAATGACAATATCAATATCATTGATATCAACTAATATATTTGTCGTTGGTTCAAAAACGTGAAAGTGTCCTTCTTTGAGATCCTCTAATGATGATATTTCATAAAAATCCATAGTATCACCTTGAACTCTTGGTACACAAACACGATGATTTTTCAATAATTCATGAATTAAATAATGAGTATCAACCTCATCTTTTAATGAAACATAGCAAGCAATCATAGAGGCTTGTACAATACGTGGATGTTTTGATACTGATTGACAAATAACAGAAGTATAGGGAGAAAACGTCTCCATTTGTTGAAGACGTTTAACTTTCATTATTTGTCGAATATGACTTTTATCCAATAGCATCACCCATATCTAATTTAATGAGTTGATTCAGTTCTACAGCATATTCCATTGGTAGTTCTCTTGAGAAAGGTTCAATGAATCCCATAACAATCATTTCTGTTGCTTGTTGCTTAGTTAAGCCTCTACTCATCAAATAAAATAATTGTTCTTCAGAAACCTTTGAAACTGTTGCTTCATGAGATATAACAGAATCATTGTTATGCATAATATTGGTTGGTACTGTATCACTAGTAGATTTTTCATCAAGAATTAATGTGTCACATTCCACATTACTTTTTGCATTTATAGCTTCTGGAGCATGATAAACCAGACCACGATAATTTACTTTACCACCATCTCTAGAAATAGATTTAGAAATAATTTGACTAGAGGTATTTGGAGCAAGATGAATCATCTTACTACCTGAATCTAGTATTTGCTGATGTTCAGCTACAGCAATTGTAATACATGTTCCTTTAGCACCTTCACCTTCAAGTATACAAGTTGGATATTTCATTGTAACAAGTGAACCAATATTACCATCTATCCATTCCATAGAACCATTCTTAGCTACCTTAGCACGTTGTGTTACTAAGTTATAAATATTCTTAGACCAATTTTGAATTGTGGTATAACGGCATCTTGCACCCTCTAAGACCACAATTTCAACAACACCAGCATGCAAAGAATCCTTCGAATAAGATGGTGCTGTACAGCCTTCTACATAATGAATATCGCTACCCTTATCAACAATAATCAACGTTCTTTCAAACTGTGCCATTCTCTCACTATTAATTCTAAAATAGGATTGTAATGGTTTCTCTAATGTCACTCCTGGGGGTACATAGATAAATGAGCCGCCTGACCACACTGCTCCATTTAAAGCCGAAAACTTATTGTCATCATAAGGAATAACAGTATCAAAATACTTTTTGAATATTTCAGGATATTCTCTTAAACCACTATCAATATCTAAGAAAATAACGCCCTTTTCCTTAACTTCCTCTAACATATTATGATAAACAACTTCAGATTCATATTGGGCACTAGCACCTGCTAAAAACTTTTGTTCTGCTTCAGGAATACCTAATTTATCAAAAGTATTCTTGATTGTTTCAGGAACCTCATCCCACTTATCTGTTAAACCATCACTTGGTTTATTATAATATGTATAATCATCAAAATCCATTTTGCTTAAATCAACGCCCCAAGTAGGCATTGGTTTTTCCAAAAAACAATGTAATGATTTCAAACGATATTCAAGCATCCATTCTGGTTCATTTTTTATTCTTGATATTTCCCTAACAGTATCTTCATTCAAGCCTTTAGGTGTCTTAAAAACAGAAACATCTTCATCTATGAAATCATAATCATCATTATTGCCAGGAATATTGATATCTTCTTTAGCCATATCTACTCCTCACTTTCTTTCATTAATTCGATTAATCCATTCCATCCCAAAGTCGCACATTTAATACGATTCGCCTGTTTATAAGTATTTTGAAAAGCAATTGCTTCTTCTAAAATGTCAGGATCATAATCCTTTTCAAAAATCATATTCATATAATTATCAATAATAACTTGTGCTTCTTCTTTAGTTTTTCCTTTAAGAAGTTCACTCATAATAGAAGTAGAAGAAGTACAAATAGCACAAGCTTCTCCATCATAACGAATATCAGTAATAACATCACCATCAAATTTAGCCTGAATATCTAAATTGTCAATACAAGTCTCTGAATTCATATTGACCTTTAAATAAGAATCATCATCAACTAACCCGCGATTTCGTGGATTACTGTAGTGATCCATAATGATTTCTCTCATTAATTGAGGATCATTCAAAGAATGCGTCAAGGAAATCATCTCCTTTCTTACAAACTTCAATAAAGTTATCAATTTCATCTACAGTATTATAAATATAAAATGAAGCTCGAAGTGTATTCGTTACATTTAAAAATTCATCTAAAATTTTAGCACAATGTTGTCCAGCACGGACACAAATACCATATGTATTAAAAAGTGAAGCACCATCCTGGGAAAAAACACCTTTTATATTAAAGGCAATAGCACCCTGAGAATCAGCATTATAAATTTCAATATTCTCTAAGGGTTTCATTTTTTCTATAGCATAATTTCTAAGATACAACTCATACTCATGAACATGATCCATACCTATATCACTTAAATATTGAGCAGCTGCCCCTAAACCAATAGCACCTTCAATATTTGGTGTACCTGCTTCAAATCTATATGGTGGATTTTTCAAAGTGACATCTCCACAACTATTATAGCGAGAATTGCTTCCTCCACCTAGTCTTGTTGGCTTTGTTTCACAAAGTAAATCATACTTACCATATAAAACACCAATACCAGTAGGCCCACACATCTTATGCCCTGAAAAAGCTAGAAAATCAACATCAGTATCTTGAACATCAGTGATTTGATGGGGAACACTTTGGGCTCCATCAGCAATGACAATAATTCCTCTTTCATGAGCATATTCACATATTTCCTTCATAGGTGCACGATATCCTAAAACATTAGTGACTTCCGCAATAGCAATGATTTTTGTATGATCACTAATAGCCTTTTTAACATTTTCTAAAGTAAGTCTACCATCTTTATCTAATTCAATATAATTGACAACAGCTTTATTACTTCTAGCAACATCAAACCAAGGTAAAGTATTCGATGCATGTTCAGCAACTGTGATTAATATTTCATCACCTTCGTTAATATGTGTTTTACCATATCCATAAGCAACAAGATTCAATGAGTCTGTTGAACCACTCGTAAAAACAATTTCTTCTTTTCTTTTAGCATTAATAAATTTTTGAATGATTTCTCTAGCTTTTTCGTATTGAGTATCTACTTCATGAGATAAATCATAATCGCCGCGATGGGCATTGCCTGAATAATGAGTCAAATATTGACATACAGCATCAATAACACATTGTGGCTTTAATGTCGTAGCACCATTATCTAAATAAACGATTGGATGATTATGCATAGTTCTATTTAGCATCGGAAAATCCTGTCTAATTTTTTGAACATCTAACATCTTATTCACCCACCTTTAATAACGCTTTTTCAAAACGTTCTTTCAACATATCATTATCAATAACTTCGATAACTGGTCGTAAATAACCATATGTAATAAGCTGCATTGCCTGTTTTTTAGTTAACCCACGGCTTTGTAAATAATAAAGATGCTCTTCATCCATTTTTCCTACACCAGCAGCATGAGATGCTTTCACATCATATTCGTCTATAAACAAGAATGGATTAGCACTTGCTTTACATTTTTCATCAAAAACCATAATACGATTATTTTGATGAGATGAAGAACCACTTTGACCTTTAGTAATTGTTCCAATACCATCAATAACAAGTTTTCCCTCATCTTTAACAACCCCATAGTTGTCCATTTGACCATAAGTATGTGGCTTATTATGTTGAATCAAGACTTCATAATGCTTATCTTCTTGCATCTTCGATAATATTGCCATTCTTACTTTAGCCTCAGCACCTTCTCCATCTAGATAATATCGATAGTTTCCTTTAAAATTACCATCAGACAATTCTGCATAGCCGTATTGACATTGGGCATTATCTAACAAATGAACTTCTTCATTGATTTCACCATCTAATGAATCATTTTCACCGAATAAATGAACTATTGCATCAGCCTTAATCAACATCTTTCTATTTAATTTTGAATCAATATTTAAAATCCTGCTTTCAATAATACTAACTTCAGTTTGATTGTCTATTTCAATAGACATATCCATACTTTGATGCTTATCTAAAAGATAAACAATTTGTACTTCAACAGGTGATAAGTTACTAAAGGAAATCATGCCATCATGATAACACACACGATCAGGCAAATGAGATTCAAGGCATTCATTATTCGCTAAAACAATATAAAACTGACTACTTAATGTATATTTATTCATTGTTTAACTGTTCCTTCTTACCACAAGTACCTAATATAATACCATGATTAAAATCTTCTTCTTCAATCTCAATACCTTTTTCCTTAATCCACTCATAACCTTCATTATCAATCTTTTCAACCAATTCATAGCCACCATTCTCTACAATTCTACCAGATACTAAAATATGAACATGAGTTGGTTTAACAAGTTCAAACATTCTTTCATAATGAGATACCATAATACAGCCAAAATCATCACTACGCATAGAATTAATAGCATCACTTACAACATGCAATGCATCAATATCCAAGCCTGAATCAATCTCATCTAACAAAGCAATAGATGGTTCTAATAATTTCATTTGTAAAATCTCATTACGTTTCTTTTCACCACCAGAGAAACCTTCATTTAAATAACGATGAGCCAAATTCTCATCCATATTTAAATCGGCAATATTCTTATCCAAAGTTCTAATAAACTTAAACAATGAGATAGGTGTATCTCTCCTAGAATTCATCGCAGCTCTTAAAAAATCAGAATTTGTAATGCCAGGTATTTCTTGAGGATATTGCATGCCTAAAAACAAACCAGCACGTGCACGTTCATCGACTTCCATAGCCAATAAATCTTTTCCATCAAATGTTATTGTGCCTTGTGTAACTTTATACTTTGGATGTCCCATAATTGTGGAAAGTAAAGTTGATTTCCCGTTACCATTTGGTCCCATTAACGCATGAACTTCACCTCCATTGATTGTTAAATTAACACCTTTTAATATTTCTTTATCTCCTACTTCAACATGTAAATCTTTAATTACTAAAGTTGACATCAATTGTCGCCCCTTTCGATTGATTATTTTACGTAAAAATATAGATATATTCAAGTAATACGATAATAAATTTATAAATACTCCATAGTTTGACTATGGAGTAATATTCTAACAGATTCCACAAATTATCACAAGTAATATGAATAACACAAGAATCAAAGTAAAAGACCCTTGATGTGCTAACATATCAATCCCTCCTTTACCATTTCGCTATGTCAATTTATATTATGGTAAATTACATTTAAATTTTGTATTATAGCCTACAAAAGTTGAAAAAATATTCAATTCGTGTATAATAATATTGTTTATAAATTTGAGGAGGTTTATATGAAACAAAAAAAGCTTATAGGACTAGCACTTGCTTGTTTGTTAGTCTTAAGTGGATGCTCTGGTACCGTTAAAGATGACGATAAATATGTGGTTGCATCAATAGATGGTGCTAATATTTATGCGGATGATATTTATGATGAATTAGCAAATACTACTACAGGTAAACAGATGCTCTTTTCTTATGTTTTAGATCAATTGGTCCAAGCTTATTTTCCTGTGACAAGTGATATGAAAACAAGTGCTGCAGAGATTATTGAAGAAATTGAAGATGAATATGATAGTTATTACGGGGATAGTGCTGAAGAATATTTAGAGAGTGCTTTATCTTCTAGTGGTTATGAGTCTATGGATGATTATGAAGATTCATTGATTCAATCATTACAATATTCTGAATTTTTAAAGCAATATGTCAAAGATAATTTTGATGAAGTTTTTGATGATTATTATGATTACGAATCACCTCGTATCGTAAGTATTATTAAAGTCGCTATGGATGATCCAACTGCTCCTACTGATGAAGAAAGTGAAGCTTTAGAAGAGGTTCAATCATTACTTGAAACAGATAAAACGTTTGGCGAAATTGCTGCCGATTATTCTGATGATGATACAGCCAGTGCTAAAGGTAACTTAGGGGTTGTTGATTCTACATCAAGTTTAGCAGATACTTATGGTGATGATGTTGAAACAGCTATTCTAGAAATTGAAGAAGGCGAAGTTTCTGAAGCTATTCAAGGTGATGATGGTTATTATTTTATTTATTGTACAAGTACTGATAAGGATACTATTAAAGCCGAATTAGAAGTGATTGATTTAGATTCACCTTTATTGGTTTACGATGATTATATGGTTTATATGGCTTTTAATACTTATGAATTAACTTATGCTGATGATGAAACTCAACAAATCATTGAAGATATTTTAAATGATAATTTAGAATATCGTGATGAATTAAGGGAGGAAGAATAATATGAAGAAATTAGTATTATTATTAATGTGTGCTGGTTTATTAGCTGCTTGTTCATCCTCTAGTTATAGTGTTCAAGTCAGTGATGCTGATAGTGTTTTAGTTAGCGATTCAACATTAAAAGTGACAAAACAAGGTTTTTATGAATATTTACTAGATAGTTATGGAGCTAATGAAGTTTTAGTAGAGGCTCTCACAAAAATAGCTGATATTGAGTTAACTGATGAAGATGAACTTAATGAATTAGTTGAAGAAATCAAAGAAGAATATGCCTCTTATACAGATGATGATTTATCAGTTTATGCTTCTTATATGGGTTATGATGATGTAGATGAATATGTTGATCAAATTATCGTTCCAAGTGCAAAACAGGAATTATTAAGAAAACATTATATTACTGATAATCTTGATGCAATGGTTGAGGAATATTCAGTATGTAGTTTTAAGAAAATTGTTGTAGAAAAAGAATCAGAAGCTTTAAATATTATTTCAGAGGCAACTGATGAAGAAGCATTTGATGCATTAATGGAAGAATATAGTGATGATGCTGAAGATGCAGGAATGGTTACAAAGAATTCTACATTAGATGATAATTTAGTTGAAATTATTGATGAATTATCAGCAGTAGAACAAGATGGAGTCTATAGCAGTGCGATTAAATTAAGTGATGATACTTATGCCGTTCTTTATTTATATGATACTGATCATAGCAATACTGATGATATTATTGATACCTTATCAAGCGATAGTGATGTCCAAGAATATATTGAAGGTATCTATTTAAAGAAATATAATTTTGATGTTTATGATTCTAAAATAAAAGCAGCGATTGAAGAAATTTCTGATCAATATTTAGATTAACGGAGGTAACATGAGCGATTGTATTTTTTGTAAGATTATAAATCATGAAATTCCAGGAAAGATTGTTTACGAAGATGATATATGTTTAGCATTTTTAGATTTAAGTCAAACAACTGATGGACACACATTAGTTATTCCAAAAAAACACTATGATAATATTTTAGATGTTGATAGTGATACATTAGGACATATGATGAAAGTCGTCCAAATTGTGGCAAAGAATATTGAAAATAAACTTGGTGCAAAAGGTTTCAATATTATATCTAATATGAATGAAATCGCTGGTCAATCAGTACACCATTTCCATATTCATATTATTCCTCGTTACAACCTGGATGAAGGTTTTAAAGCTATTTATGGTGATCGTAGTGATGAAGTGGATTTAGAAGAAATCTATACAAAATTAACGAAATAAAAGGGTTCGAATGAACCTTTTTTTAAATATAAAAAAGCTCTCATCATGAGAGCTAATCATACATTTTTGGTTTATAAACCATACGATTTTCTAAGGCATAAATACGTTTACTATATTCTCCTGGCTGTAAGTCATTTAAAGCCTTATCAAACATATTCATTCGTGCATCAATATTATCTATTAGATAAAGCATTTCAGCTTCCTTAATTTGAGGTAATACTGGAGAGCCAAATTCATTTTTACCATGATGTGATAAAACCATATGTTCCAACAAAACAACTTCCTCACCAGAGATATTTAATTCTTTTGCAGCATTATCAATCATTGCTTGAGCAATAGATATATGACCAAGCATCTTTCCTTCAAAAGTATAAGTAGGTACAACTGGTCCTGATAATTCTACTGTCTTACCAATATCATGTAATAATATACCAGCAAATAATAAATCCTTATTTAAAGATGGATAAACATTCAACATAGAATCTGCTATTTTTAACATAGATAAAGTATGATAGGCTAATCCTGATACATAATTATGATGATTCTTACTAGCAGCAGGATAAATTTTCATTTTTTCACTTTGTTGTTCAATGATATACTTTGTTAAAACATAGAGTTTTGTATTAGAAATACGTTTTACATATTTCATCAATTCATTCATAATAGCATCTTTATCCATTGGAGCCTTTTCAAGATATTGCAACTGTAAAGATTGTTGATATGAAATATCTTCTATAGAAACAATTTTCATTTGACGATCATCACTATATTTAATAATATCACCAACACCTCGTACAACTGCGCCAGTCACCAATTCCTTAATATTTTTACCACTAGCATTCCATAACTTAGCATCAATCATGCCTGTCTCATCTTGAAAAACAATACTTAGATAATTACTCTTATTAGCCCCATTTGTCTTACCAATCGTTACATGATTAATCATGGCACTAAATTCTACATTATCATCGCCACATTTCATATCCTTAATTTTAATCATACGTATCCTCCCATACTTCATTCATTAATTCTATAACATCATCATATTCATATCCTTTTTGAACCAAAAAAGTAATAATCTTACTTTTTAAACTACGATGATCATAACGATTTTTATAACGTTTGTAAACTCGATCATATTCCTTTTTCAATAAATTCATAGTATGTTCTTTGGGAAATATAAAATCAAAATCACTTGTTGCTTTTTCCACTATTTCTTGTGAAAAACCTTTATTAAATAATTTATTTTTAATATTTTGAATCAACGCATATTTAGGTTTAGTCGTATTTTCTTCATAAAGTTTTTGAATAATTTCAACAGCTTTATCATATTCTGTTTCCATTGGATAATCAGCTAAAAATTCATCTATAACAAAAGGTGAAACACCTTGTTTTTTTAAATTATAGATAATTTTATTAATACCCCAGCCTAAACGTGTTGATTTTTGAAAATAGTTTCGTGTATATTCCATATCATCAATGAGATTCTTGCTAACTAAATATTCCATAGTCATATCTATTTGAATATCATCAAAATCACCTTTTTCTTTAAGTTTTTCTTCCATATTCGCATAAGTATAATCACGATAAGTGAGATACTTTAAAGCTAAATGATAGGCTCTATCAACTTGTTCCTGATCTTTTAAAGCATCTAATTCTTCACGATCAACAACCTGACCGATACTTAAGCCATAACGTTTAATGACAGACTTAGCTAATGTTAAAATAACTTGTTGATTATCAAATTGGAAAGCAACATTATAATGTTTATTATCATCTAATTCAATAGAAACAACCTTATAACAATAATGGTGATTAGATAAACCTTTATGATAAAGAGCAATGATCTTATTATAAAAAACTTCACTACTATGTTGTTTCGCCGTATTATAAGCATTTTGTGATAATAATGATAAATCCATCTTAGATAAAGAGATAATTTTTTCAATCATTTCTGTTTCATTTTTAAAAAAATAACCATTTTCACCTTCAACAATAATATCTTCTAAATTTTTATCATAACGAGCAAGGACAGGAACATGCGAAGCCATAGCTTCTATATAAGTCAATCCTTGTGTTTCACTTGTCGAAGCAGATATATATACAGAAGAAGCATGATAGTAATCACTCACTTCTGATGGTTGTTTAGCTCCAGCAAAGATAATATATGGTTCCATTTTTAAATCATCTGTTAATTGCTTTAATTCATCTATTTGGGGACCATCACCTACAATCATAAAACGAATATCATCATTGAAAGCAATGATTTGAGGCATAGCCTTAATAATCATATCAATACTTTTTTCTTGTGCTATGCGTCCCAAAAAAGTTAATACAAAATGATTATGCAATTCATATAAATTTTTAATTTTATTTGTATTATCTTGATTATATTGCTCAAATTTTTCTAATTGTAGACCTGTAGGAATAACATTGATATTTTTAGTAATACCATATGTTTTTAAAGCCAATGCTGTTTTTTGTGAAGGAACTATAAGTTCACTACAACTATCACCATATATTTTTGATATTTTTTCAATGATACTTTTAGCCGCATTATCAACATTTTTATTATTAGTGGGATTAATATAATGGGAATAATCAGCATACATCGTATGATAAGTATAAAAAACAGGAATATTTAATATTTCACCAACAATTTTACCAAATATACCAATGCCAAATTCGGTTTGAATGTGAACAAGATTAGGTTCAAACTCTTTAATTTCTTTCATACCTTTAAAAGAATAAATACTTGAAGCACGATATCCATATAGATTCTTTAAATCTATACCTGGTAGACGTAATACATAATTATCAACATCCTTATAATCACTATTTTCAGGAAGTTGTGTCGTAACAACTAAAACATGATGTCCATGTTTTGTTAGCTCATCGCATAAAATATGTGATGACATAGCAACACCATTAATATCTGGTAAATAAGTATCACTGAATATAGCAATATTCATATCAATCATTCACACTCCCTTTTTAATTTCCTTATTGAAAGAAAAAAACAAAATACCTAAAATCAAACCTAAATAATACGTCATAAAACGCCAAAGCATCATTGATGAAGTTGCTCCCACTGTACCTAAAAAACCATACATGACCATATAAAGACCTTCAGCACCACCTGAAGAACCAGGAATAGGAATAAAAGCAGTAATCATATAGATGCAGGAACAAAGCATCATGAAATTTAATAATTCCATATAAGAAATAGGTAAACGCATAGCTTTAGCAGCTAAAAATGGCATGATATAAGCAATGCTTAATTTCATAAAATTATTAAATATGACTTTCACTAAAATAGATTTATTATTTTGGAGAAAATGTAATTGCTCACGAAAATCAGAAAAATAGCGTTCAATACGAACAGAAGTTAATTCATAATCTTTAATAATATGAAATCTATAAAGTAACTTGAGAATGCGATGAATAATAAAATTCTGTAATTTTTTTGAATTAGCACCACAAAATAATACAAAAATAACAAGAAAATTAATTGAAAATCCAAGCATAACTAAACCTATAGAATAAACAGCATTGCTAAGAAAATATTGTATACGAAGTAATAAAATAATGGCCGTATAAATGACTAATACACTTTGATAACAAATAAAAGATAATAAAAGAATACTTGCGGAATAAGTAGGTATAATACCTTGTTTATTAAAAATATATACTTGGGCAAATTGACCACCACTAGCAAAAGGTGTAACACCATTAAAAAAATAAGCACTTATACAATTTGTTAAAGATTGTTTAAGAGAATAATCTTTTTTAAAAACTCTACCAAAATGAAGAAGTGAAAGAGCATCAAAAAAATAGTAACCAATCATACCTAAAAACATAATAATTATCCAAAAAAGTGATGCATTTTCAAAAGCAGAAAGCATTTGATCAAATTCTCCATCAATAGATATATAAATAGCAATAAATCCAATAATAAGAATGAGCAGGACATTAAAAATATAATTTCCCTTTTTCATAATTAAGACCACCTTAAATAAACAATAAATTATATTCCTATTTTACACTATTTAAAATAATAAATAAAGCACAAAAAAAGGATATCCTTTGGATATCCAAGATAGAACCGGCAGCGTGCTATTT
>JAJQGQ010000073.1 GCA_021200395.1 Erysipelotrichaceae bacterium | reverse complement strand
CCCTATATAACATAACAACATGATAATAGCTCCTATACGTCTTAATTCTAGATCTTTATCGATAAACAAAATGAAAATGATTATTGAAACTATAGAAATCATACCATCTATAAGAAAACTCATTTCAAATGCTATACTAACAGGTGCTACAATAGCCGTAGTACCTAGTACAAACAATATATTAAAGATACAGCTACCTATAATATTACCAATAGCTAAATCATTTTGTCCTTTAAGCGTCGCACTTACTGAGGTTACAAGTTCAGGTAACGATGTACCTAAAGCTACTATTGTTAGACCAATAAGACGTTGATTCATACCTAATTTTTCAGCAATATTACTTGCTGATTGAACACTTACATCACTACCCCATACGACACATATAATTCCTAAAATAATCATCAATAATAATTTCCAAATATGATCATTTTCATCCAATTCTGGTATATCATCAATACCTTCATTATTTTGAGCAAGAATATACAAATAACAAAGAAAGATGAAAAAGAATACCCATAATATGATACCATCCGTTCGACTGAGTGAATGATTGATATATCCTAATACCAAAAGAATCACAGTCATTATCACAACAAATGGTGTTTCAATCACATATGTTGTTTTCTTCAAAGAAAGTGTTCCAATTGTTCCTGCAACACCTAATACAAGTAATACATTACAAATATTGCTACCTATCACATTACCAATTGCAATACTAGAACTATCTTTAAAAGCCGATGCAATGCTTACAGCAGCTTCAGGTGTGCTTGTTCCAAAAGCTATAATAGTAAGTCCTATAACAATTTCAGGTACATGAAGTAAACTTGCAAGTTTAGAAGCCCCTTCTACTAATACATCAGCACCTTTAACAAGCAATACAAATCCTATCAATAATAATGCCAGTTGAACAAACATAACATATCCTCCTAGTGTCATGCATCGATTGATACCATTATACCATGATA
Source organism: Erysipelotrichaceae bacterium (assembly GCA_021200395.1). Classification (GTDB taxonomy): domain Bacteria; phylum Bacillota_I; class Bacilli_A; order Erysipelotrichales; family Coprobacillaceae; genus JAJQDJ01. The sequence continues at coordinate 14,097 of JAJQGQ010000073.1, read as the reverse complement.
CTATTCACATCATTAACAAGATTCGTGCGACAAAAAAAGCCAACATTTCTGTTGACCTGATAGGCAGCCTACTTAATATTATCTTTTTCAATCTTATTTTTCTTATTACCTTTATAATGTTTAGACCAGTTAGGAATGAAATTTGGACCACCATCTAATTTAAAATCTCTTTCCAATTGATCTTTTTCCTCTATGGTTAAATTATTCTCAACATTAGGGATATGTTCACCCGAATATATTAAATAAATCTCATTATTTTCTTTATCTATAACCTGCATCTAAGAGTCCTCCTTCCGAAATAAAATCAAATAATTCCTTATCTTTAGTATACAATAACTTTGGGTTAATTACAAATATTTCAAAGCTTAAATCAATTAACTCATACTACTATCTTATAGCAATTTATTGGCATTTATTTTTGTTTACATAAAATTAATTATTAGTGCATTATAAAAACCAACAGAAATGTTGGTTTGATAGGAATCTTATTAAATATTATTATCAATTTTATTTTTCTTATTACCTTTGTAACAAACAGACCAATTAGGAATAGTACCAGGTTTACCATCTAACAATTCATCTTCTTCTAATTGTTTTAATTTTTCAGGACTCAAAATATCTTCCATTCGAGGTATTGCCTCACCAGTATAAGCATAATAGTAATGACCTGTTTTTTCATCAAATATTTTCATTTAACAAACCTCCCCATTCGAAATAAAATCATATAAATCTTTATCTTTAGTATACAATAATTTTGGATTAATTACAAACGTTTCAAATCCAACAGCAACATATTCTTCCAAATTATTATATACTAGTTGCTTATTTTTATTATAATAATCATTTTCAAGAATATATGTTCTTCCTTGGTATTCTCTTATAAATTTATCTGACTCAATATAAATATATAAATTATTATTTATATATTTTGATATTATTGATTTTGAATTATCAATAATATCCTGCATTATTACCATAAGTTCTTTGTTTTGATAAAGATTATTGATATCTACAAAAGCATGGCCTAATTCGTGAGCAACCATGCCTACCTTGGGCTTCTTGCTATTTATGCCAATTACTTTCTTATTTCCATCATAATATGTTTCATCAGTGGAAGAAACAATTTTAATATCATTGTCAATCAAAAACTTTAAATGATCTATTGGTATCATTTTAAAATCTCTTTTAACAATACCTTTAACTTCGTCGTCAATACTTAACTTACTCATAATTTGTTTAACCACATAATCCATATTAAAAACTTTTCTTGGTTGTTCAACAAAATCAAATGCCATAATATTATAACGCAATTTTTTAGTTAAATACTTTAATCTTATCTCTTCACTTTCATCATACTTAACATAATAATACTTGTTGTCATTCTTGATCCATCTACTCATTTTGATTTTCCTTTCGTATAAAATAAAAAGAAGCAATCACAATATGTGATTACTTCTTGTAGAGAACAAAATAAGTCCCCTTACTATTATATATACGTCAAAAATTTCGATTTTTCTTTTTTTAAAATGAAAAAAGTGAAAATTTTGTTATTTTGGTCTTTAAATTCAAGATTTATAAAAAGTAGATATTTCTTTTTTGCTACTTACATCCTATCCAAAACTTCTCAACATAATCATTTTCTATTGCAACATCTAATTCATCCACTATTTTACCTTTAGCATCACTTTCATGAATAATTGTTTGAAGCATTTTATTTCGTATATTCAGCCTTCTAATTTCATTTTCTGTAGGTACAACATTGCTTTTTTATGAATTACAAGATTTGTGTACATAAACCAAATTCCATATATCGTCTGAATACAAATAAGACCAAGGTATCACATGATCAATACTTAGTTCACTATCATCTATTTCTTGACCACATATGAAACAAACCTGATCTGGGTTTTGTAAGTCTAGATATTTTCTAAATCTATTTAAATTGGTCCTCTTTATATCTTGTCCATCAATGATTTTGATTTTCTTATTGATTCTTGGTGAGTTATTAAATGTTTCTAAAACAAGGCCCCAGCGATAATCAATTAAGTCAAATAAGTCTTCATAATTATCTCTGAGTATTTTTAGATTATATCCTTCAATAATTATTATTTTCTTTTCCTTATCAAAGCGATAAACATCATCATTATAAACACTGTCAATAAATGTAAATCGCCATGCAACATCTTTACATAAAGCTTTAGATATTTTGTTTAAACAATTATCTAATTCGCTCTTTAAATTAGATTGAAGTTCTCTCTCAACACGCTCATACCTAATAGGCTTATGAGTACCAATATAATCATAATATTGAAAGATCAGAGTTTTGGTATATTGTAAGATGACTGGTGTTTTCTTTAAATTACTACCTTGCACCAAATCAAAGAATATTGTTTGATTCCAATAATATTTCAAATAATACTTTGCGATTAAATCCATGCTAATAGATACTGTATCATTGGTATCATATAAAAAAGATATTTCTACTAGTGATTTAGCCATAGCCATTTTATATGTATTATCATAATTACATTCTCTTATTATCTTTTTGAATTTGTTTAAGAAATCATTATTCATTGCTTGATACTTCTTTCAAAAGTATTTTATTTTTGAATGTGCCTCGTTTTTCAACTTTATTTAATCGAACTTCTTCAAAAGTACTATAATCAATATCTTTTACATCTAAAATAGCACGTAATACTTCCTCTAAATCTGCTAGTTCTTCAATATCACCACTTTCTAAATATTCATTAACTTCTTCTATTAATTTATTATTAAGATATGATAAGTAATCTTGATCATTGAGTGTTTCAACAACGCATGTTTTACCATCATTTTCAATAATTTCTGGAATCCTATCTCTTACTAGTTTGTTGTATTTCATATTATCACCTATACCTATTATAGAACAATTATACATAGTTTTGTATATTTTGTTTTAGTCAAAATCATTTTAACATTATTTATTGTATTTTATTATTGTTATGTTATAATTTAATAAATATTGTTAATAAGGTGGTGAAATTATGAATACAATCGAAATCTTTGGATTAACAATACAACTAGAAGATTGGGAAAAACAAAACAAATTACCTCTTTATATTATAAATAATTTTTTTATACAAAAAGCTACTATTAATGAAATAAAATGTTTGGCATTATCACCACAAGAAGATTTGCCAACAATACCTTCTTTAAAAAAACAAATCAATAAAATTCAAGACATTGAGTCTTTACCAGTATTTTTAATATTAGATACTCTTACTGAATTTCGCAAAGAAAGCTTAATAAAAAATAAAATTTCATTTATTTTAACAGATAAATTGATATATCTCCCATTTATGTATACATTCATAACTGACTATCATAATCTCGATATGTGTGAAAAACTGACTAAATCATCCCAATTAATATATACTTGGATGTTATATGAAAAAAGGGATAAATATTATATGACTGAAGTTACAAAGAAACTTAACTTTACCAATATGACTACTTCAAGATCTTATCGACAGCTTGTATCAACTGGATTATTTAATGAACATAAAGAAGGGAGAAAAGTCTACTTAACTACAAAATATTCTAAAACTGAGTTATTCGAGCAAGTGAAACCCTTTCTAAAATCACCTGTTGATTATATAGGATATATCAATAAAAATGATATTAATGAAGATATGATTATGGCAGGTGAAACTGCTTTAAGTCATTATAGCATGTTGGCCTCACCGAGATTAATAACATATGCAATAGATAAAGAAAAAGCCAAAAACTACAATATTCATAAAGAATTATTAAATATTGATGAACAAGTAAAAATTGAAGTGTGGTTCTATAATCCTTTCTTTTTTAGCGAAGACAACCAATATGTTGATATTTTTTCTTTAATTCTTTCTCTCATTGATAACAACGATGAAAGAATAGAAAAAGAACGAGATCTATTATTAGATTTACTATTAAGTAATAAAAAAGATTGACTTTTCTCAGTTATGATAATACTATACGAGCTCAAAGAGTTTACTATGTTAACAAAGCCTTAGCAGTAGCCACCCGTTATCAGGGATATGGCAAGACTAAGGTTTTATTTTTTAAAAAATACAAAAAAGACAGTACTTTGCGTACTGTCTAATCTTCTTTAATGTCGTCTTGATCGAATACTGAATCATTAGAAGCTCCTGGAGCAATCATTGGGAAGACTTTATCATCCTTATCGATGATACAATCTAATACAACTGGTCCATCATAGTCTAACGCTTCTTGAATAGCTGGAATAACTTGTTCTTTTGTAGTAACTTTAATAGCTTTGCATCCTAAACCTTCAGCAACTTTACAGAAATCCACTTTATCTTCTAATACTGTTGCTGAATAACGTTTATCATAGAATAATGTTTGCCATTGTCTTACCATACCTAATACATGATTATTGAAGATAACTTCAATAATAGGTACATTATAACGAGAAGCAGTAGCTAATTCCTGCATATTCATTCTAAAGCATCCATCACCTGCAATGTTAAATACATCTTGTTCAGGTTTAGCATATTTAGCACCAATAGCTGCACCTAAACCATATCCCATCGTTCCTAAACCACCACTTGATATAAATTGTCTAGGTCTACGATAATGATAATATTGAGCTGCCCACATTTGATGTTGTCCTACATCTGTACAAATAATAGCATTGTTATCTGTTAAAGCTTCAATTTGTTCAATAATATAAGGTCCTGTTAAAACATCAGTATCATATGATAATGGATATTGATCTTTTAATGTTCTGACTTCTTTAAGCCATTGTGGATGGTTTTGTTGTTTTAATAATAAGTTTAAAGCACTTAAAACACTCTTACAATCACCAACAATACCTAAATCAACTTTAACATTCTTATTGATTTCAGCTTCATCGATATCGATATGAATGATTTTTGCATTTGGAGCAAATTTATCTGGATTACCAGCTACACGATCAGAGAAACGAACACCAACTGCAATTAACAAATCACAATTAGTAACACCTAAGTTACTAGCTTTTGTTCCATGCATACCAAGCATACCGCTATATCTAGGATTTGTTCCATCATAAGCCCCTTTACCCATCAAGGTATCACATACTGGGGCATCGATTTTTTCAGCAAATTCGCTTAATTCGACGTAGGCTTCACTAGCTACAGCTCCACCACCTACAAAGATAAATGGTTTTTCACTAGCTTCAATCATTTCAATAGCTTTTTTGATATCAGCTGTTTGATATGTATAATTGTTTGTTTTAATTGGTTCTGGTTTTACTCTTGTATATTCACATTTATTAGCTGTTACATCTTTTGTGATATCAATTAGTACTGGTCCTTTTCTACCTTCTTGAGCAATTTTAAATGCTTTACGAATAGTAGGTGCTAAATCATTAACATCCTTAACAATAAAATTATGTTTCGTAATAGGCATTGTCACACCAGTAATATCAACTTCCTGAAAACTATCTTTACCAAGTAAGTTAACACCTACGTTAGCACAAATAGCAACTAATGGAATAGAATCCATATGTGCTGTGGCAATTCCTGTAACAAGGTTTGTAGCTCCTGGTCCAGAAGTTGCCATACATACCCCAACTTTACCAGTGGCTCTAGCATAGCCATCGGCTGCATGAGCAGCACCTTGTTCATGAGAAGTTAGGACGTGATTGATTTTATCGCTATATTTATATAAGCTATCGTAGACGTTTAATATTGTTCCTCCAGGATATCCAAAAACAGTTGTAACACCTTGTTCAAGTAAACATTCAACAACAATATCTGCACCTGTCAATAACATTTCTTCTCCTCCTTTAATCTTTTACTTTTAGTACTGCTCCTGTATTAGCAGAAGTTACCATAGCTTGATATTTCTTTAAATATCCAGTAGCTTCTGTTTTCTTTGGAGTAAAGTTCTTCTTTCTTTGGGCTAATTCTTCATCACTTACACATAATTGAATACTATGATTAATAATATCAATATCAATCATATCACCTTCATGGACCAAACCAATAGGTCCACCAACTGCTGCTTCAGGAGAAACATGGCCAATAGATGCTCCTCTTGTTGCACCAGAGAAACGACCATCAGTAATCAATGCAACATCTTTATCTAAGCCCATACCAGCAATTTCTGAAGTAGGTGATAACATTTCACGCATACCAGGTCCACCTTTAGGTCCTTCATATCTAATAACAACAACATCACCAGCAACAATCTTACCAGCACGAATTGCTGTAATAGCTTCTTCTTCACTATCAAAGACTCTTGCAGGTCCTTTATGTTGCATCATTTCAGGTGCAACAGCACTTTGTTTAACAACACAGCTATCAGGTGCTAAATTACCTCTTAATACAGCAATACCACCTGTTTTCATATATGGATTTTCTACAGGATGAATGATGTTTGGATCTAAATTAACGCATCCTTCAATATTTTCTTTCACTGTTTTTGTTGTACAAGTCATACAATCTGTATGTAATACACCAATCTTATCTAACTCATTCATAACAGCATAAACACCACCAGCTTCATTCAAATCTTCCATGAATGTATCTCCAGCAGGAGCTAAATGACATAAGTTAGGTGTCACTTTAGAGATTTCATTAGCAATATCTAAGTTTAATTCTACACCAGCTTCATAAGCAATAGCAGGTAAGTGTAACATAGAATTTGTAGAGCATCCTAAAGCCATATCAACAGTTAAAGCGTTTAAGAAAGCATCTTTAGTCATGATATCTCTAGGTTTAATATCTTGTTCTACTAGTTTCATAATTTGCATACCAGCATGTTTTGCTAAACGAATTCTTTCACTATATACTGCAGGAATAGTACCATTACCTTTTAATCCCATACCTAATACTTCAGTTAAGCAGTTCATTGAGTTAGCTGTATACATACCTGAACAAGAACCACATGTAGGACATGCTTTTTCTTCAAATTCTGTTAATTTTTCTAAAGAAATCTTACCAGCATTATATTGACCAACAGCTTCAAATAAAGTAGATAAGCAAGTTTGTTTACCATCTAATCTTCTACCAGCCAACATAGGTCCACCACTAACAAAAATAGTAGGAATATTGATTCTAGCAGCTGCCATTAATAAACCAGGAACATTTTTATCACAGTTAGGAATCATAACCAAACCATCAAATTGATGAGCGTTAGCTAAACATTCTGTACTATCACAAATTAATTCTCTTGTTACTAATGAATATTTCATACCTGTATGGTTCATAGCAATACCATCACATACAGCAATAGCAGGTACTTCAATAGGTGTACCACCTGCTAAATAAATACCTTTTTTAACAGCTTCTGTTATTTTATCCAAATTCATATGTCCAGGAACAATTTCATTATAAGAATTAACAACACCAATCAATGGTCTACTTAATTCTTCTTCTGTCATTCCTAAGGCATTAAACAATGATCTATGAGGTGCTCTTTCAACACCCTTTTTTACATTATCACTTTTCATAGTCGCCCTCCTATAAATTTTCTACAATAAGTTCACTCATCTTTGAGCAGCTTACTTCTTCCTTACCTTCACTCATAATATCAATTGTACGATAACCTTGTTTCAATACTTTTTCAACAGCATCTTCAATAGCCTTAGCCTCTTCATCTAAATCAAATGAATATCTAAGCATCATCGCTCCTGAAAGAATCGTGGCAAGCGGATTTGCTATATTCTTACCAGCAATATCAGGTGCACTACCATGACTTGGTTCATACATACCAAGCTTATCTTCTCTTAAAGATGCACTTGAAAGCATGCCAATAGAACCCGTTACCATACTTGCTTCATCACTTAATATATCTCCAAACATATTTTCTGTTAAAATAACATCAAACTGTCTAGGATTCTTCACTAATTGCATCGCACAATTATCTACTAACATATGTTCCAATTCTACTTCAGGATAATCTTTAGCCACTTCATTAACCACTTTACGCCATAAACGAGATGTATCTAAAACATTGGCTTTATCAACGGAAGTAACTTTCTTACGACGCTTCATGGCGATATCAAAACCACGTTTCGCAATTCTTCTGATTTCTGCTTCACTATAAATCAAATTATCATGAGCTACTAACTGACCATCAATTTCAGTTGTATTTCTTTCCCCAAAATATAAACCACCAGTTAACTCACGCATAATCATCATATCAAAACCACCTTCAGTGATTTCTTCTTTTAAAGGACATGCACCTTTTAATTCATCATATAAGTATGCAGGTCTAAGATTAGCAAATAAACCTAAAGATTTTCTCATTTTTAATAATCCTGCTTCAGGACGAAGTGATGGATCTAATTGATACCAAGGTGAAGTTGTTGTATCACCACCAATAGAACCTAGTAAAACAGCATCACTATTTTGCGCGATTTCAATAGCTTCATCCGTTAAAGGAACACCATATGCATCAATAGAGCATCCACCCATTAAAATATAGTTATAATTAAAAGTATGATTATATTTTTTAGCGATAGCATTTAAAACATTAATTGTTGCATCAACAATTTCAGGACCAATCCCATCACCACGAATAACTGCAATATTCTTTTCCATTATTTTGCCTCTTTCTTGGCATTAACATAATTGACTAAGCCATTAACTTCAATCATTTTTTGTAAGAATTCAGGGAAAGGTTGTGCTTTATATGTTTTATTTTTAGTAATATTAGTAATTGTACCTGTATCAAAATCAATTTCCACTTGATTACCTTCATCAATATCATTAGCAGCTTCTTCACATTCTAATATGGCAAAACCAATATTAATTGAATTACGATAGAAAATTCTAGCAAATGATTTAGCAATAACACAACTAACACCAGCTGTTTTTAAAGCTAAAGGAGCATGTTCCCTAGAAGAACCACAACCAAAGTTTTTACCTGCGACCATAATATCACCAGGATTTAATCTATCTACAAATGTAGGATCCAAATCAACCATCGCATGAGTGGCTAATTCTTTAGCATCAAATGAATTTAAATAACGAGCAGGAATAATAACATCAGTATCAACGTTATCTCCATATTTTAATACTTTACCGTTGGCTTTCATTATTCTCCCACCTTTCTTGGATCTGCAATATATCCAGCAATAGCACTTGCAGCAGCTGTTTCAGGAGAAGCTAAGTAAATCAATGATTCAACATCTCCCATACGCCCTATAAAGTTACGATTTGTTGTAGAAACACATTTTTCACCATTGGCAAGTACACCCATATGACCACCCATACAAGGACCACAACTTGGTGTATTAAATGCACAACCTGCTTCTACAAATATATCTACTAAACCTTCATGAACACATTGCATAAAGATTTTTTGAGTAGCTGGTAAAACCATGACTCTAACATGTTCATTAACTTTATGACCTTTAAGAATAGCAGCTGCTTTTCTTAAGTCACTAATACGTCCATTTGTACATGAACCAATAACGACTTGATCAATATAAATCTTTTCTGATTCATTGATTTCATCAATGGTATGAGCATTACCAGGTAAATGAGGGAATGCAACAGTAGGTACGATATCTGATAAGTTGATTTCTACAACTTCATCATACTGAGCATCTTCATCTGCTTCATAAATCTTATATGCTTTTGTAGAATGTTCTTCCATATAAGCAATAGCTTGATCATCAACAGGGAAAATACCATTCTTTCCACCTGCTTCAATCGCCATATTACAAATAGTAAAACGATCATCCATAGATAATTCACTCACACCAGGACCAGTAAATTCCATAGACTTATATAAAGCACCATCAACACCAATTTTACCAATAATATGTAAAATAACATCTTTACCACTCACATGTGGATTGAGCTTACCAGTTAAAACAATCTTAATAGCTGAAGGAACCTTAAACCATAATTCACCAGTTGCCATACCAGTAGCAATATCTGTTGTTCCAACACCTGTAGAAAAAGCTCCTAAAGCACCATAAGTACAAGTATGTGAATCTGCACCAATAATACATTCACCAGCAACTGTTAATCCAGATTCAGGTAAAATCGCATGTTCTACACCACATTTACCTTGTTCCATATGATGTGTTAATTCTTGAGCAAATGAGAATTCACGCATTGCTTTACAGTTTTGAGCTGATTTAATATCTTTATTAGGTGTAAAGTGATCTGGTACTAAGACGACTTTATCTTTATCAAAGACTTTGTCAGCCATTTGTTTAAAAATTGGAATAGCCATTGGGCCAGTGACATCATTAGCCATAACCAAATCTAACTTTGCTTCAATAAGTTGACCAGCAGTGACTTCTTTTAATCCCGCATGATCAGCCAATATTTTTTGAGTCATCGTCATTGACATAATTATTTCCCCCTTTATTTTTGTATGTCCTCAAAGGATTACTTAAACAGCAATCCATTGAGCACACACAAATGTGTGTGACTTTATTAGTTGTTAATTAACTTGTCTTCATCAGACCAGCTATATAATTTTCTAATTTCTTTACCAACTTGTTCTGATTGATGTTCTGCAGCTTTCTTTCTCATAGCTTTGAAATGAGCTTGTCCACCAGCTGGAGACATATCTAATAAGAAATCTTTAGCAAATGTACCATCTTGAATATCAGCTAAAATCTTCTTCATAGCTTTCTTAGTATCTTCAGTAATAATCTTTGGACCAGTAATATAATCACCATATTCAGCAGTATTAGAAATAGAATATCTCATACCTTCAAAACCTGATTGATAGATTAAGTCAACAATTAATTTCATTTCATGGATACATTCAAAATAAGCATTCTTTGGATCATATCCAGCTTCTACTAATGTTTCAAAACCAGCTTGCATTAAGGCACAAACACCACCGCAAAGAACTGCTTGTTCACCAAATAAGTCAGTTTCAGTTTCAGTTCTAAATGTTGTTTCCAAAATACCAGCTCTTGCACCACCAATAGCTAAACCATAAGCTAATGCGATATCTTGAGCTCTACCAGTAGCATCTTGTTCTACAGCAACTAAGCAAGGAGTTCCTTTACCAGCTTGGTATTCACTTCTTACAGTATGTCCTGGAGCTTTAGGTGCAATCATAGTTACATCAACATTCTTAGGTGGAACGATTTGTCCAAAATGGATATTGAAACCATGAGCGAACATTAACATATTGCCTTCTTCTAAGTTTGGTTCAATAGATTCTTTATATAACTTAGCTTGTAATTCATCATTAATTAAGATCATGATGATATCAGCTTTTTTAGCAGCTTCAGCTGAAGTATAAACTTCAAAACCAGCAGCTTCTGCCTTAGGCCAAGATTTAGAACCTTCATATAAACCAACAATAACTTTAACACCTGATTCTTTTAAGTTTAATGCATGTGCATGACCTTGAGAACCATAACCAATGATTGCAACTGTCTTTCCATCTAATAAAGATAAATCACAATCTGACTCATAAAAAATTTTTGCCATTTTTCTTTTTACCCCCTGTAAAAATTATTTATCTATTTCAAAATCGCTAAGACCTCTTTGTATACCAGCAACTCCAGTACGCACAATCTCTACGACATTGAAACCATCTAACATGGCTAATAAGCCATTAATCTTGCCATGATCACCAGTAACTTCAATAATCAATGAATCTGGAGACACATCGACAATTCTTGCTCTAAAAATATCTACAATAGAAACAATATCTGCTCTTTCTTCTTTTCCAGCTTCTACTTTAATAAGCACCAATTCACGATAAACAGACTGTCCTCTTTTTAAAGCAAATACCTCTAAAACATCTTCCAATTTTTTTACTTGTTTTTCAATTTGTTCTAAAATTCGTGTATCACCTTTAGCAACCACTGTCATTCTAGAAATCTCTGGATTATTTGTAGGTCCTACAGTCAAACTATCAATGTTATAACCTCTTCTAGAAAACAAACTACTTACTCTTGTTAAAACACCAGCACTATTTCGAACAAGTATTGATAAAATAAGTTCTTCCATGTTTATCCTTCCTTTTTAATATTTTTATGAATACGGTTCATACCAGAAATAATAGCTTTAATTGTAGCAGTTGTAATATTTGCATGAACACCAACGCCAAATTCACTTTGGGCATAGCCTTTAGGTCTTAATTGAACATATGCTGCTGCCTTTGCAGATGAGCCTGAAGTTAAAGCATGTTCACTATAATCTAATAAATGAGTATATAAGAAGTTTTCATCTGAATTAAAAGCATTCTTAACAGCATCAATAGGACCATTACCATATCCAATCAATGTTCTTACAACACCATGATCTTCAATAGTCACTTCTGCTCTTCTTTCATATTCACCTTCATCACTAATATCAATTAATCTTTGTTTAATAAATTTATAAGGTGTTTCAAGATCAATATATTCTTTTCTAAAAGTATCATAGATTCTTTCTGGTGATACTTCACCCTCAATTTCACTTATATTTTGAATGGCTTTAGAGAAATCAGCTTGCAAAGCTTTTGGTAAACGATAGCCAAAAACATTATCCATAACATAAGCAACGCCACCTTTACCAGATTGTGAATTGATACGTACAATTGGTTCATATTGTCTACCTAAATCAGCAGGATCAATTGGTAAATATGGTACTTCCCAGATACCTGTATTTCTTTCATGATAAGCATTCATACCTTTATTAATAGCATCCTGATGAGAACCACTAAATGCTGTAAAGACTAAAGATCCAGCATATGGATGTCTTGGAGGAACTTCCATCTTTGTACATTTTTCATAAACATGTTTAATATGATTCATTTCACCTAACTCTAATTCAGGATCAACACCATGAGTATACATATTTAATGCTAATGTAATAATATCTACATTACCTGTTCTTTCACCATTCCCAAATAAAGTCCCTTCAACTCTATCAGCACCAGCTAATAAACCAAGTTCAGTTGTAGCTACACCACAACCTCTATCATTATGAGGATGTAAGCTTACAATAACGCGTTCTCTATCTTTAAAATTTCTGCACATCCATTCAATTTGATCAGCATAAACATTAGGAGAATCCATTTCAACAGTAGAAGGTAAGTTAATAATCACTTTCTTATCTTTTGATGCTCCCCAAGTATCTAAGACAGCTTCACATACTTCTAATGCATAATCCATTTCTGTACCAGTAAAACTTTCAGGAGAATATTCTAAAATAACTTCACCAGAGAATTCACTACATAAATCTTTTACTAATTGAGTACCATCAATAGCGATTTGTTTAATTTCTTCTTTACTCTTATTAAAAACAACATCTCTTTGTAAAACAGAAGTAGAATTATAAATATGCACAATAGCTCTATCTAATCCTTCCAATGCTTCGAAAGTTCTTCTAATCAAATGTTCTCTAGCTTGAGTTAATACTTGAATAGTGACATCATCAGGAATTAAGTTTTCTCTAATCAATAATCTTAAAAAATCAAATTCAATTTGTGAAGCAGATGGAAAACCAACTTCTATTTCCTTAAATCCCAAATCAACTAATAATTGGAACATTTCCACCTTTTCTTCTACTTTCATTGGTGTAACCAATGCTTGATTTCCATCCCTTAAATCAACACTACACCAGATCGGAGCCTTATCAATCTCATTATCAGGCCAAGTACGATCTTTTAATTTAATTGTTTCAAATCTCTTATACTTTTTGTAATTCATTTTTGTACCTCCTCTTTCCCATATAATAAAAAATCTCGTCTCAACTATGAAAATCTTCATAATAGAGGACGAGAGTAATTAACTTCGTGGTTCCACCTCATGTTCATTATTATCTCACGATAATAACCTTATCAAGTACGCTTAATTCAATAAGTACATACTCTAGCGTGATAACGGTCGCAAGTTCCGTAGCAGCTTACTCCTATTGTTTCAGTGCTCCACTCAAGGATGAGTTCAATAATGCTTTCACGATTCTTTACACCAGCCAGAACCTCTCTAGGCATCTTTCATTACCTACTATTTCCTATCTTTGTATTTACTATAAGGGTTGTTAGAATTATCTTATACCTTTTTATTTTTTTAGTCAACAGAAATGTTCTTTTTTCATTTGTGAAATTTGTTATTTGTGATGTTTTTTAGATAATTCATAAACTTTTGAAAGA
>JAJQGQ010000138.1 GCA_021200395.1 Erysipelotrichaceae bacterium | reverse complement strand
CTTATTAGTTTATTAGTAGCGATTGAAGAGCAACAATATTGTTATATTAAATATACACATGGAACAAGTAATCAGGTTTCTGAGCATTTTGTTTATCCTTTACAAATAAGAATAAGTGTAAAAAATGGACGTGAACATTTGATTTATTATGATATGATTAGAAATATGGTTTCTTCATTAAGAATTGATTTTATGGATAAAATAGAATTATATGATGCTCATTCTCCAATAAAAATACAAGAAACCATTAAAGATAAAACCAATGAATATGATTTTTATCAAATACCAGATATACCTAAAAATATTCTTGATTATATTTGGGGTGTGGATACAGGTTTATTGGTTTTAGATTTAAATCATCAAAATGATTATAAAAAGATGTTAACAACTGTAACTATTTATTATGAAAATGATGATTTTACAGATCAAATAAGAAAAGAATGTCGACATGGTCATATGAATTATTATAATCATACCATGGATATTGATGTTTTATCTGTTAATGAAATGGTGCCTTGGATTCGTAGTCTTTATCCTCATATCAAAGATTATCAACAAACAACTCATAACTTTATTTATAAAGATACAATAGAAATGGATTATAGCTATAATAAACAAGCTCCTTTAGAGTTATTAGTAACAAATAATTCTATTAAAATTATAAAAGGAAATAAAATATCAGGATACTTACATAATGGAGCTTTGTTTAATGAATTGTTTAGTTATAAGAATATGATTATCGCTGATAGTTATTTAGAATATGCATCACAAGATGATTATAGTGAAGAAACATTAAATAAGATTATTCATCAAAATATTAAAAAATATCAAGACTATATTGCTTTAGAATATTTAGAATTTGAACATAGTATCAATAATATTGCTAAAGACATATATGATATAATAACGAACCAAATGAAACTTATCAACAACAAGGAACCACTATATACAACAAGTAAAAAGAATTACCTAGATATCTTACCACTTACAACTCTAGAACTAAAATGGCTTAAAACCATGATTAATGAACCAGCAGCTAAGTTATTTATTAATACTGATACTATAAATAAACTTAATCAATATCTAGAACATATAAAACCATTTGATTTAAAAAATAGTATCAAATACTATGATTGTGAAAACTATAATAGATTAAAAGAAGATAACTATCCTAGTACAAATTATATTTATCATTTTCAAAAGTTATATCATATATTAAATATGAATAATATTTCTAAAATACGAATGTCTTTATCAAGTGGTGATATATTAGAAGGATATCCTGGATGGCTAGAGTTTTCAAAACTAAAAGATACGTTTTATTTAGTAACTTATGATGATATCAATAATTTACGTCTATTTATTGAAATATCAAGAATTCAAAAGATAGAAGAACTTTCTATGACTAAAAATAAAACTGATGTACAAAACATTCTAGCAACTAAATATCAATGTCAAGTATCTTTAAGTTTTGATGATGTTAGAGGAGTACCAGATCGTATTCTTAATGAATTTGCACCATGGCAAAAAGAATGTATCTACTATGAAGATAAGCATCCTTCTTATACAATGACTTTATTTTATGATAAAAGTGATGAAGAAGATATTATTAGACGTATATTATCATATGGTCCTTATTTACAAATCAATGATGAAAATAATCCAATATGTCAATGTATTAAAAAAATCATCCAACAGCAAAAAGATAATTTCATGATTCAAAGGACAATATAAACAAAAAAGGGAACTTTATTAGATAAATCTAATAAGGTTCCCTTTATGGTATTACTTTATTCATTTCTTTTTGATTATAGTTGATATTATTTTGTATATGATGATCACTCGTAATAGTAATAGAATTCACTCCTAGAGTACTTAATACAGTATTAATATCAACATTATTTTTAATACAATTATCTTTACATGTATTTCTCAATATATTAAAATTCACTTCAAAACCCAACTCACTACTTAAATCCTTAATCTTTCTTTGATAAACACGTTGTTCTGGTATCTTTGTATTACCGTTCAACAAATAACAAGCTTCATCTATATTTTGTTGGGACATAAACAACTTCAAATAAAAGATACTAAACTGTGATAAACCTATGATTCTTTTTTCTGGAGGTAATAGATCTACTGTAGAAAATACAGTTTTTGTGAGATTGTTATTACGATTGATTTTTCTTTGGACTTTTTTAGTAATATTAATAGTACCATTAATAATATCAATATCACTATATTTTAAAGCACATATTTCCGTATATCTTAGACCTGCATATAAACATAGGATAATAGTAACACTTAAGGCATCTACATGATTACAACAATATTCATAAATGATTTTTTGTTGATATTCATCTAATGATGTTGTTTTTTTGTTGTGGGATATTTTTATGAGTGAGAAGTCTATATGTTTGAGCATATATTTTTCTTCAGCATAGTAATATAATGATTTGAGTGTCATTTTGATGATTTGGACTGTGTTGTTAGACAAACCATCGTTGACTTTTTTATCAAGGAAGGTAGAGATGGTTGATAAGTCTAAAGATTCTATAGGTTGTTGTTTTAGAAATGGTAGTATATATAGTTTACCAGTGTTTTCGTATTTGTCATATGATATTTCTTTGACTTCATTTTTCTTTGTTTCCAACCATTCTTTAAATAATATATCAATATCAATCACGATGCCACCTCCTTTTGGGTATAGAAAAAGCAAGGTTAAAACCTTGCTGGGTTCTGAACAAACTATATATTTTTCTCTTTAAATATAACTTAGGCTAATGTGAAATTTTTAGTACGTTTATCATATGCTTTTATTGCAATTTTGTAACTTACTATAACTAATTTTTAATATAATTATGGATAATAATTGCATTTCAATATTGTTATTTAAGTTCACA
>JAJQGQ010000021.1 GCA_021200395.1 Erysipelotrichaceae bacterium | reverse complement strand
GCATGGTATTTCTTTATATGAATATGTTTTAGAAAATGAGGGTCAGGATTTTGATCATTATTTATATAAAATATTAGATGCTATGTTTTTATCGGTGGAGAATGGCTTAAGTAAAAGTGGCACGATTCAAGGAAGATTGAAACTGCAAAGAGTAGCCAAATCTATGTATCAACAAGCGCAAAATACGAGACGTGAAGTAGAAAGAGAAAGATTGTTTTTAACGAGTTATGCTTATGCCGTTTCCGAAGAAAATGCTGATGGGGGTATGATTGTAACAGCACCGACTTGTGGAGCTAGTGGCATATTGCCAGCCGTTCTATATTATTGTTATAAGAATATGCATATTGAGAAAAAAGATATTATTAAAGCATTGGCAATTGCTGGGCTGGTTGGCAATGTGGTTAAAACGAACGCCACAATATCAGGAGCTGATGGGGGCTGTCAAGCAGAAGTAGGAACGGCTTGTGCGATGGCTGCTGCAGCTATGGCATGGATTTATGAACTTAATAATTCTTTAATTGAATATGCTGCCGAAATGGGTTTAGAACATAATTTAGGATTGACTTGTGATCCTGTTGGTGGTTATGTACAAATACCTTGTATTGAAAGAAACGGCTATGGTTCTTTGCGTGCTTTAGATGCCGCTATGTTAGCAAAGCAATTAGGTTACGTGAGAAAAAATAAAGTCTCTTTTGATACGATTGTTAAAGTTATGAAGGATACAGGTAAAGATTTAGCCTATGAGTATAAAGAAACATCACTTGGTGGTCTCGCAAAGGAATTTGGTTTAGAATGAAATCTCTTTATGTACATATTCCATTTTGTGATCATATTTGTGCTTATTGTGATTTTTGTAAGGTTTATACGATTCAAAAATGGATTGATCCTTATTTAGATGCTCTATCTTTTGAAATGCATGATAAACAACTTCATGGTGATTATGATACTATTTATATTGGTGGGGGTACACCTAGCAGTTTAAATAGGAAGCAATTATCAAGATTGTTTGAATTATTAAAACCATTATCTAAACATGTTAAAGAATATACTATAGAAGTGAATCCTGAATCTATGGATTCTGATAAATTAGATTTATTGATTCAATATGGTATTAATCGCTTAAGTATTGGTGTGCAAACATTTCATGATCATTTATTAAAAGATATTGATCGTTATCATACTTCTAAACAAGCTATTGAACTTATTCAATTAGCTCAAAGTAAGGGAATCAATGATATTAATGTTGATCTCATATATGGTTTACCTCAGCAAACATTACAAGATGTTTGTGAGGATATTGATACAATTAGTGATTTGCATATTTCTCATGTTTCGATTTATGCATTAATCTTAGAAGAACATACATCATTAAAAAATATGAATTATCACCCTTTAAATGATGAGGAGGATGCCTATTGGTATGATCATATTAATGCCTATTTATCAACTCATGGTTTTATGCAATATGAAGTAAGTAATTATTATCATACGAAACCATCACTTCATAATCTTGTTTATTGGCATTATCAGGATTATGATGGTATTGGGGTTTCAGCACATGCTTTAAAAAATCATCAAAGATATGAAAATACAAGAAGTTTAACTCAATATATAAATCATCATTATTTATTCGATATCATAGATCTCAGTAAGAAAGATCAAATATTTGAAAAAATAATGATGGGATTAAGATTAAAAGAAGGTATTGATATATTAGAATTTTATCAACTTTATGATATCAATATATTAACATATTATCAAAAGACGATAGATAAATATCAACAATTACATATGTTACAAATAAAAAACAATCATCTTTGTACAACATCATTAGGAATGAAATATCTTAATACCATACTCATTGATTTTATGGATTAACCAATAGCAGTACTATTGGTTTTTTGATTGATAATATGATTAAAAAACTTTAAAATTAATCAAATATTTAGCACAAAAAGGTTGACAGTGCTAAAAACATGAGTATAATGTAGTTAGCACAAAGATAAAAAGAGTGCTAAAAAAGGAGGCTGGAGTATGCTAACGGCTAGACAATTACTGATATTAAAATGTATTGTTGAAGAGTTTATTGAAACAGCTGAACCAGTAGGTTCGAAGATGTTGATGACTAAGTATGATTTGCCTTATTCAAGTGCAACGATTAGAAATGAGATGTCTTTCCTTGAAGAAAATGGATATTTAGAAAAGACGCATACTTCATCTGGACGTATTCCTTCGACAAAAGGTTATCGATTTTATGTAGATACATTGATGCAACCAAGTGTTGATGAGGATGTTAAATATCAAGTGAGTACTATCCTTGGTGAGAAACATCGTTCTTTAAATGAAATTATTCAGGAAAGCTGTCAGATTTTAAGTGAATTGACACATCTGACAACAGTTGCATTAGGGCCTGATTCATCTTATGAGCATTTACAAAATATTACTCTTGTTCCCTTGTCTGAACATAGTGTAACAGCTATTATTGTGACAGATAAAGGACATGTAGAAAATCGCAATTTTAATATCAAAAATAATGCTTATCGTGATGATTTAACAAGTTGTGTTAATGTAATGAATGAATTATTGGATGGTACACCAATTAATCAGGTAGCATATCGTTTGGAAAAAGATGTAAAACCAATTTTACAGGTGAAAATAAAAGAACATGAAGTTTTATTCAATGCTTTTTTGGAAGCCTTTATGAAATTCGCAAGTAATAATGTTTATTTTTCAGGTAGAGATAATTTAGCTTATCAACCTGAATATAATGATGTTAATAAACTTAGAAAATTAGTAACAGCTTTTGAAAAATCAGAATCATGGAAACATTTGGATCCACCTGAGTTAGAGGATGGTGTTACAGTAAGAATTGGAAATGATGCTCCTATTGAAGAGTTAAATGATGTATCTGTTATATCGGCTTCATTTAAAACTGGTAAGGAATCCAAAGGATCTATTTCAGTTATAGGACCAACAAGAATGCCTTATGAAAAAGTTGTTTCTTTGGTTGAATATATATCTGAAAGTTTGGAAAATGTCATTCTAAACTATGAAGATGATGAAGATGATGAATAAAGAGGTGAAAGAATGGCAAATGAAAAGAAGAATGAAGAGGAAGTTGTAGAAGAAACAGAGGTAGTTGATGAAACAACAGAATCTCAAGAAGTTAAAGAAGAAAAGAATGATGAATCTTATGAAAAGGAATTGGCTAAACTAAAAGAGGAAGTCAATACATGGAAGACAGATTACTATAAAGTATTCGCTGATATGGAGAATTCTAAGAAGAGACTGGAGAAAGAACATCAAAACTCTATGAAATATATGATGCAGTCTTTTATTGAGGAATTGCTTCCTATTTTGGATAATTTTGAACGTTCTTTGAACGTTGAAAATCCTAGCGAAGAAGTTGCGACATTTTTGAAAGGTTATCAAATGATATTTGATCAATTGATGGCTATTCTTAAGAAAAATGGTGTTGAAGTTATTGAGGCAGAAGGTAAAGAGTTTGATCCTAATTTGCATCAAGCTGTTATGACATGTAATGATGAAAATTATGGTCATAATATTGTCGTTCAAGATCTTCAAAAAGGTTATAAATTGAAAGATCGCGTTATACGTGCATCTTTAGTAAAAGTAAATGAATAAATATATAGGAGGATGAATTTATTATGGGTAATAAAATTATTGGTATTGATTTAGGTACAACAAATTCATGTGTTAGTGTTATGGAAAATGGTGAAGCAAAAGTTATTGCTAATCCTGAAGGTGCAAGAACTACACCATCTGTTGTGTCATTTAAAAATGGTGAAATTGTTGTTGGTGAAGCTGCAAAACGTCAAGCTGTTACTAACAAAGATACTGTTATGTCTATTAAGAGACATATGGGTACAAACTATAAAGTTAATGTTAATGGTAAGGAATATACACCTCAAGAAATTTCAGCTATGATCTTACAAAACTTAAAAGCAACTGCTGAAGCTTATTTAGGTGAATCCGTTAATAAAGCAATTATTACAGTTCCTGCGTATTTCAATGATGCTCAACGTCAAGCTACTAAAGATGCTGGTAAGATTGCAGGATTAGAAGTTGAACGTATTATCAATGAACCAACAGCTGCTGCTTTAGCATTTGGTATTGATAAAGTAGATAAAGAACAAAAAGTATTAGTTTATGACTTAGGTGGAGGTACATTTGATGTTTCTATCTTAGACTTAGCTGATGGTATGTTTGAAGTATTAGCTACTGCTGGTGACAACCATTTAGGTGGTGATGACTTTGATCAAAAAGTTATGGATTGGATCGTTGCTGAATTTAAGAAAGAAAATGGTGTTGATTTAAGCAATGATAATATGGCTATGCAACGTGTTAAGGAAGCTGCAGAAAAAGCTAAGAAAGATTTATCTGGTATGATGCAAACACAAATTTCATTACCATTTATCTCTGCTGGAGCTAGTGGACCTTTACACTTAGAATTAACTTTAACAAGAGCTAAATTCGATGAATTAACTAGAGACTTAATTACACGTACTGAAGGACCAGTAAGACAAGCATTAAAAGATGCTGGTATGAATCCTAGTGAATTAGATCAAGTCTTATTAGTTGGTGGTTCTACACGTATTGTTGCTGTACAAGATAGTGTTAAGAGATTATTAGGAAAAGAACCAAATAAATCAGTTAACCCTGATGAAGTTGTATCTATGGGTGCTTCAATTCAAGGTGGCGTTATTTCTGGTGATGTTAAGGATATCGTCTTATTAGATGTTACTCCATTATCATTAGGTATTGAAACTATGGGTGGTGTTATGACAGTCTTAATTGAAAGAAATACAACTATCCCAACGACAAAATCTCAAATCTTCTCAACTGCTGCTGATAATCAACCTGCTGTTGATATCAATGTATTACAAGGTGAAAGATCAATGGCTAAAGATAATAAACAATTAGGTTTATTTAAATTAGATGGTATCGAACCTGCACCTCGTGGAGTACCACAAATTGAAGTTACATTTAGTATTGATGTTAATGGTATCGTTAATGTTAAAGCTAAAGATATGAAGACTCAAAAAGAACAATCAATCACTATTCAAAACTCTACTGGTTTAAGTGATGAAGAAATTGATAGAATGGTTAAAGAAGCTGAAGCTAATAAGGCTGAAGATGAAAAGAAACGTAAAGATATTGAAACTAAGAATAAAGCTGAACAAATGATTAATGAAATTGATAAAGCTTTAGCTGAACAAGGTGATAAGATTGATGAAAATCAAAAACAACAAGCTACTGCTTTAAGAGATGAATTAAAACAAGCTTTAGATGCTAATGACATGGCTACACTTGAAGCTAAGATGAATGACTTAGAACAAATGGCTCAACAAATGGCATCATATCAATATCAACAAAGTCAAGGTACAAACCCTGGTGATGCAACATCTTCTGCAAATAATGATGACGATGTAGTTGATGCAGATTTTACTGAGAAGAACTAATTCATAAAGCCAAGGTTTTACCTTGGTTTTCTATCTAATTTATTCAAAGAGGTGAAAATATGGCTGAAAAAAGAGATTATTACGAAGTGTTAGGCGTTGATAAAAATGCTAGCGCTGATGAAATTAAACGTGCCTATCGAAAATTAGCTAAAAAATATCACCCTGATGTCAATAAAGAACCAGGAGCTGAAGAAAAGTTCAAAGAAGTTCAAGAAGCTTATGATATTTTATCAGACGATCAAAAAAAGGCTGCTTATGATAGATATGGTCATGCTGCATTTGATCAAAGTGGTGGCTTTGGTGGTGGTTTCAATGGTGGTTTTAGTGGCTTCGATGATGTTGATTTAGGTGATATATTTGGATCATTCTTTGGTGGTGGAACGCAACGTCAAAGAAGAACTGGCCCAATGCGTGGTGAAGATAGATATGTTCAATTAGATATCGATTTCATGGACGCTATCAAAGGTAAGAAAACAGAAATCAAAATTAATTATGATGAACAATGCTCTCATTGTAATGGCACAGGAGCTAAATCTCCTAATGATATACAATCTTGTTCTCGTTGTGGTGGAACTGGTACCATTCGTACGCAACAACGTTCTGCATTTGGAACATTCGTTAATCAAACAACATGTCCAGATTGTAATGGTACAGGTAAACAAATTAAAGTCAAATGTCCACATTGTAAAGGTATTGGATATGTCAATAAGAATGTAACAGTGGAATTAAATATACCTGCTGGTATCAATACGCATCAACAATTACGTGTTCAAGGTAAAGGTCATCGTGGTAGCAATGGTGGTCCAAATGGTGATTTATATGTAGAAATTTATGTTAAACCACATTCACATTTTGAACGTGATGGTAAAAATATTTACATTACAGTTCCTATTTCTGCTGTTGATGCAACACTTGGATGTGAAATTGATGTTCCTACTGTTTATGGTGATGTTACATTAAAAGTACCTGAAGGAACTCAGCCTGGTAAAACATTACGTTTAAAAGGTAAAGGTGTTAAGGATCTTAGAAGTGAATCTTACGGAGATCAATTTGTAAAGTTAGATGTAAAGATTTCTACAAAGTTATCTCGTGATGAAAAAGAACTTTATCAGAAGTTAAGAAATAAGACAGCTAAAAAAGATTCAATATTTGATCAGTTTAAAAAAAGTTTTAAAAGATAAGCAAGATTATTCTTGCTTTTTTTATTGCAAACTTGTTTCATTTCCAATATGATATAAATAGTAAAGGAGAGAAGCCAATGACACATTTAGATCAACAGATATCAGAAGAAATGAAAGATACAATTTTTGATGCATCATTAGACTATTTTATGAATTATTTAATGTCTTCAGATGATTTAGAAGACCTATTAGTTGATATTTATTTATCAGAAATAGATATTGGTCATTCAGATGAAGGTGAAATCATAGCTAAAGCTATATTAGAAGGTATTTCAGATTATCAAAAATATAAATTAGAAGCAGATAAAAATATGGATAACTATATGTTAACTATGATTCAAAACATGAAAAATTTATATACAGAAGATCAATATATTTCCATTTTTCATTTATTATATCAAGTATTTCATGAATCATCACTTGATGTAGGTTCTGTTATAGATAATGAGATACCTGATGATATCAATCAATTATCTTTACAAACTTGTTACTTACTTAAAGAAAGTGAATTGATCGAAAAACAATTTGCTTGTTCTGCTCAAACACTATTACAAAAACTCTTGCTATTAAAAGAAATCAATCAAACTGAAAATATTTCTGAACCTATTATATATGACTATATTCCTTCTATCGAAGCTTTAGAAGCTATATTATCAATGAATGCTTATGCTTATATCATGAATAATGAATTGACGGAATTATCTTGTGATATGCTTGCTAAGAATTTAGGTATCTTATCATGTAATGAATATGATCAATATCAATTAGTTAGAAATACTCTTTTCGAAAAAGATTACTTAGGATATACAAAAGATTCTGATGAATATGTTCTAGCGGTTGAAAAAGATAAATTATCATTATCTTTAATAACAATTTGGCAATTAATCTTAATATTTGGAAATAATTGTGAATATTGTATGACGTGTGAACCAGAATTCTTTTATTGTATTATTTGTGATATCTTTTTAAGTTTATCTCAAGCGGTTGGTGAAATTTAATGATATATAGGAGCTTAAAATGACAAAAACAATTTGTGTTGAATATGGCTATTATAAATCCTCAGCAACATTATTACTTGATAACTTACAAACTAAAAAAAACGATACCATTAGACTTAATATAAACAAAAATGAACAAATCATTGATACCCAAAGTCTTCTCACAAATACTTAAATAAAAAAACTGAAAGATCATTATCCATTAGATGAGCATTATCTTTCTACATTAGGCAATTGGTCATTATTTAAAAACAAATGATGATAAGCGTTTATTTTCTCATTTTCGCTGCCACCACAATACTTTGATACATTATATGATAAAAGTGAAGATATCGTTGAAAATCGAAGATATCGTTGAAAATCATATTACTAAAGGAATGATTATGGCTTGTTTTATATTTGCTTTAGTTAATCATATTTTAAAATATAATCCTGATTATTTAAATGAAACTGATAGAAAAGATCTAACCATACTTATTGGGGCATTAAATGATCATCATTGGGGAAGTGATGAAGCAGTAGAAAAATATACCAATTTAGTTAAAAAAGCTACAGGTGTTCAAGAAGTGAAAATCATATTAATGTGATATGGGTATAAAAAATAACAGATGATTCTGTTATTTTTATTTTTAAATATGAAATTATATGTTAAAATAACTTGGGTGATGTCTGATGCAAAGATATTTTATTGATAAAGAATGTATAGATCATGATTGTATTTATATTGATGCCTATAATCATAAACATATGCAGCGTGTGATGCGTTATCATGATGGTGATGATGTTATATGTTTATATGATGGTCATACTTATATTTATCAAATTATTGATATTGATAAAGGAATATTAAAGAAAAAAGAAGAAATATATGAAAATCATGAATTAGATGTAGATATAACACTTATTTATAGTTTGCCTAAAAATGATAAATTTGAGTTTGTTTTACAAAAATCTACAGAACTAGGTGTTAATAGAATTGTTCCTTTATTATCTAAAAGATCTATTATTAAAACAGATGCAAAGACATTTTCTAAAAAGTATGAACGTTATCATAAAATATTAAAAGAAGCTAGTGAACAAAGCTATCGTAATCATATACCAGAATTATCATCACTTATTTATTTAGATGAGATACCTCAATATTTATCAGATATCAATTTAGTAGCTTATGAAGAGGATGCTAAGCAAGGTAAACATCATAGTTTTTATGAGGCAATTCATAGTCATTATCACTCAATGACGATTATTGTGGGTCCTGAAGGTGGTTTTGAACAAGCCGAAATCGATAAGATGAAAGATATGGGTATTATCAGTTGTTCATTAGGAAAAAGAATACTAAGAAGTGAAACAGCACCACTTTATATGTTAAGTGTGGTTGGTTATAGCAGGGAGTTGAAGTAAATGGGGTTTATTGAATATTTGAGTCGTTTTGGGGAAAAGATACCAGTTAATAAAACAGAATTATACCAACAAATCATAGTACATGAAAATCAATTAAAAGCTATGGGTTTAAATATGAAAATAAAAAAAGATTTTGATTTATTTGAATATGAAATTATTTTAAATGGTTTAATAACTCAAAATAAAATTGAAAATACTTATGAAATGTTTTTAAATGAACATTATGATTTATTAGATTATTTAAACTATGATGAAAAACAAAAAATGTTCAATAGTGATATCAAAGATATATTAGAAAGTTCACCACATTTTGTTGATGAAAACAGTCAAGTTAATATTTATATACCTTATTTAGAGCCTTTTGTAAACAAAAGATATACCAATGATTATCAAATATTACAATTAAAACAGCATCGTGATTATATAAACAATTTTAAAGTCAATCACGATTCACCTAAAAAAATGTATGGTTTAAAGATATATAGTACAGATTTTACATCTTTAAAAAATATTTATGAAGATGATCGACATATAGATTTATATTATGAACCTTTAAAAGCAATATATATCTTTAAAAAAGATACTAAAGAACTTCTTAATAAAGTTATCTTATTAGATGAAAAGTGTTCTCATAC
Organism: Erysipelotrichaceae bacterium; assembly: GCA_021200395.1. Classification (GTDB taxonomy): domain Bacteria; phylum Bacillota_I; class Bacilli_A; order Erysipelotrichales; family Coprobacillaceae; genus JAJQDJ01. Next base: position 5,460 of record JAJQGQ010000021.1, on the reverse strand, counting down.
AAATATTGATATACAAGATGTACAATTAATAGCTTCTTATTTAGAAGAATATCAATATCAACAATGTTTATCTTTGATGTATGAAAAAAATATGATTTGTGAAAAAACATATCATAAAATTCAAAAGAAATATAAATAGAAAGGATTTTTATGAAAACAGTAGCGTTTTTAACATTAGGATGTAAAGTTAATACTTATGAATCAGAAGCCATGATGAAATTATTTACTTTAGATGGTTATACGAACGTTGATTTTAAAGACAAAGCTGATGTATATGTTATTAATACTTGTACTGTAACTAATACTGGTGATTCTAAATCAAGACAAATGATAAGAAAAGCTATTAAACAAAATAAAGATGCGATTATTTGTGTTGTTGGATGTTACAGTCAAATAGCGAAAGACGATGTTTTAAAAATAGATGGTGTAGATATTGTCTTAGGCACTTCACATAGAGATGAAATTGTGGAATGTGTCCATGAGTATTTAGAAAATGGACAAGTAATTGAACGTGTGGATGATATAGCAAGAGTGAAGGAGTTTGAAGATTTAGATGTTGATAGGTATTTACATAATACCCGTGCTTTTATGAAGATTCAGGATGGTTGTAATAATTTTTGTACCTATTGTATTATTCCTTATGCAAGAGGTAGAGTACGTTCACGAAAACCTGAAAGTGTTATTACTCAGGCACAAAAACTTGTTGATCATGGTTTTGTGGAGATTGTTTTAACAGGTATTCATACTGCTGGTTATGGTTTAGATTTGGATCATTATGATTTTTATGATTTATTAGTTGATCTCACAACAAAAGTACATGGTTTAAAAAGATTACGTATTTCTTCTATTGAAATGAGTCAAATAGATCATCGTATTATTGATTTGATTGCTTTTTCACCAATTGTTGTTGATCATTTACATATACCTATTCAATCAGGCTGTGATAAAATACTAAAAAGAATGAATCGTCACTATACAACATCTGAATTTGCTGAAAAACTCAAAGAATTAAAAACAAAACTTCCAACTCTATCAGTAACAACAGATGTTATTGTTGGTTTCCCTGGTGAAACCGATGAAGATTTTGAAATCACTTATCAATGGATTAAGAAAATGCATTTTAATCAATTACATGTTTTTCCATATTCTCCGCGTACTGGTACACCAGCCGCTAAAATGAAAGATCAAATTGATGGTCATATAAAAAAAGAACGTGTAAAAAGATTGTTAGATTTATCACATGAGTTACAATATGAATTTGCTACTTCACAAATTGGTAAAATATTGGAAGTACTCATTGAAGAAAGACATGGCGATTATATGATTGGTCATGCTTCTAATTATTTAAAAGTGAAAGTGAAATTGGATGATGATTCAGTAGGTCATATATACAAAGTTTTTATTGATAAACAAGATGATGTAGAATTGATTGGAAGTGTTGTGGATGAAAAGACTGAATGAATTATTTGATGTAGAGCAGGATTATAAGATTGAAGCGATTCATAGTGATTCAAGATATGTAGTCAAGAATTCTATATTTTTCTGTGTTGATGGATTAAGTGTAGATGGTCATAAATATATAGAAGATGCTATTTTTCAAGGCGCTAAATGTATTGTTTATTCTAAGCCTATCACTTATAAGCATCGTGATATTGTTTATATAAAAGTTGATAATGTATTGGATGAATTAAATCGTGTGGCTGATTTGTTTTATGATCATCCTAGCTATAAGATGACGGTTATGGGTATTACGGGGACAAGTGGAAAAACAGTTGTTGCTTTAATGATCAAAGATATTTTATCTCATTATTTAAAAACAGGCTATATAGGTACGAATAGTATTGAATATGATGGTATTGTTGAACAATGTCCGTATACGACACCAGAATCTATTTTCTTACATAAGAAATTAAATGAAATGGTTAAACATGATGTGAAAGGTGTTGCTTTGGAAGTATCTAGTCATGGTTTAGCATTAAAGCGTGTTGATACTGTTCATTTTGATATGGCTATATTTACCAATGTTTATGAAGAACATTTAGATTTTCATGGGACAATGGAACATCTTATGACTTCTAAAGCCAAATTATTTCATTTAGTTAATGAAAAAGGCTATGCTATTTTAAATACTGATGAAGTGAGATTTTATAATCTTGTTAAAGATGATTTAAAATGTCATATTCTTACTTATGGTATTGAGCATCGTGCCGATGTGATGGCAAGAAATATTCAATTATTTATTGATCATAGTGAATTTGATTTACAGATACACGATGAGTTAAGACATATATCAGTACCACTTCTAGGTAGATGTAATGTTTCTAATGTTTTAGCAGTTGTGACGGCTTTATTGGCTTTAGAAATGTCACCACAACAAGTTATTGAATCCATTGGATATATTAAAGGTATTGATGGCAGAATGGAGTTATTAGAACATAGATTTCCTTTTCATGTCATAGTGGATTATTGTCAACATGCGAGAAGCTACGAACTTATTTTTCAATTTGCTAAGTCTGTTAAAAAAACAGGTCGTATCATTGCTGTGTTTGGAGCACCAGGCCGTAGAAATATGAATAAGCGTGAAAAAATTGGTAAATTAGCTAATGAATATTGTGATCAGGTTATTTTAACGGCAGAAGATAATCGAGATGAGGATATTGAAGATATTTGTTTGGAGATTCAAAAATATATTGAAAAACCAATAAGTGTTATTATTGAAGATCGTGCTATTGCTATTGAACAAGCCATTGAAATAGCTAATGGGGGAGATATTATTTTAATATTAGGAAAAGGACATGAACAATTTATGGCATCTTCAATTGGTAATGTTCCTTATCCAGGTGATAAGTATGTAGCGTTGAATGCGATTCATAAAATATTTGAAGGAGGTGAAGAAGATGAAATATAATAAATTTATAGATCATACAATTTTAAAAGCTGATGCTACCAAAGCTGATGTTATTAAAATATGTGATGAAGCTATACAATATGATTTTGCATCCGTTTGTATTAATCCTTGTTGGGTTAGCTTTGCAGCTGATTATTTAAAAGATAGTGATGTCAATGTATGCACTGTTATTGGTTTCCCTTTAGGAGCAAATACATCAAGTGTTAAGGCTTTTGAAGCTAAAGCAGCTGTTGACAATGGCGCTGATGAAGTCGATATGGTTATCAATATTGGTGCTTTAAAAGCTGGTGATGAAGAAACTGTTTATCAGGATATTAAAGCTGTTGTTGAGGCAACTGACAAATTAACAAAAGTCATTATTGAAACATGTTTATTAACTGATGAAGAAAAAGTCATTGCTTGTCAACTTGCGAAAAAAGCTGGTGCTGATTTTGTTAAAACATCAACAGGTTTTTCAACAGGAGGAGCTACTGTCCATGATGTTGCTTTAATGAAAGAAACTGTTGGTGATGAACTTAAAGTTAAAGCTAGTGGTGGAGTAAGAAGCTATGAAGATATGTTAGCTGTTATTGAAGCAGGAGCAAGTCGTATTGGCACATCTTCAGGTGTATCTTTAATGAATCATAAGGATTAAGGAAAATGAAAATTTTCCTTTTTTCATTGAATAAAAGTGGAATTTAACTTTTCACTTAAGTATTTTTACAAATAAATCAAGTTGTACTTTATTTTACATCAAAAATAATGTAAAATATAAATATATATGGAGGTAAGTTATAAAATGACAATGATTAAAGGTGTTGCGGCATCTAATGGTATCGCTTTAGCAAAAGCTTACAAATTAGTTATGCCAGATTTAACAGTTACAAAAGAAACTGTTGAAGATGTAGAAAAAGAAGTACAAGTTTACAAGGATGCTGTAGCTAGTACTGCAAAGGAATTGGCTGTAATCAAAGAAGCTGCTTCTAAGAACTTATCAGAAGAAGAAGCTGCTGTATTTGATGCACATGCTCAAATCTTAGCTGACCCTGAAATGGAAACTCAAGTAGTAGACAAAATTACAAACGAAAAAGTAAATGCTGCTGCTGCTTTAGAAGAAGTTTCTAACACTTTCATCATGATTTTTGAAAGCATGGATGATGAATATTTCAAAGAAAGAGCTGCTGACGTTAAAGACGTTTCTCGTCGTTTATTAGCTAATTTATTAGGTAAACCATTACCAAATCCTGCTTTAATTGATTCAGAAGTTGTTATTATTGCTGATGATTTAACACCATCTGATACTGCTCAATTAAATAAGAACTTAGTAAAAGGTTTTGCTACTAATATCGGTGGTAGAACTTCTCACTCTGCTATTATGGCTCGTAGTTTGGAAATCCCTGCTGTTGTTGCTTGTAAGACAATTACTGAAGATGTTCAAGAAGGTGACTTCATTATCTTAGATGGTATCAATGGTGATGTTATTATTAATCCTGATGAAGATACTATTAAAGAATATGAAGTTAAACGTGATGAATATATCGCTTACAAGGAAGAATTAAAACAATTAGTTAATGAAAAGACTATTTCTACTGATGGACATCAAGTTGAGTTAGTTGCTAATATTGGTGGTGCTGGTGACTTACCAGGTGTTATCGAAAATGGTGGTGAAGGTGTCGGCTTATTTAGAACTGAATTCTTATATATGGAATCAGCAGATCTTCCAACTGAAGAAAGACAATTTGAAGTTTATAAAGAAATCTTAGAAGCTATGGAAGGTAAACCAGTTGTTGTTAGAACATTGGATATCGGTGGTGACAAGAAGATTGAAGCTATTGATTTACCTGATGAAATGAACCCATTCTTAGGTGTTCGTGCAGTTCGTTTATGCTTCCAAAGAGAAGATATCTTCAGAACTCAATTAAGAGCTTTATTAAGAGCTAGTGTTTATGGTAACTTAAGAATCATGTTCCCAATGATCGCTACAGTTCAAGAATTTAGAAAAGCTAAAGGTATCTTATTAGAAGAAAAAGATAAATTAGTTGCTGAAGGAATCCCTGTATCTGATGATTTCCAAGTTGGTATCATGATTGAAATTCCTGCTGCTGCAGTATTAGCAGATGTATTAGCTAAAGAAGTTGACTTCTTCTCAATCGGTACTAATGACTTAATTCAATACACATTCGCTGCAGACAGAATGTCTTCTGGTGTTGCTTACTTATATCAACCATTTAACCCATCTATCTTACGTTTAGTAAGAAATGTTATCAATGCAGCTCATGCAGAAGGTAAATGGGCAGGTATGTGTGGAGAAATGGCTGGTGAACCATTAGCTGGACCATTATTATTAGGTTTAGGACTTGATGAATTCTCTATGTCAGCTACTTCAATCTTAGCTCAAAGAAAGTTAATCAGATCTCTTTCTAAAGCTGAAATGGAAGAACTTGCTAATAAGTGCTGTGATTGTGCTACAATGGACGAAGTTGTTGCATTAGTTAAAGAAGCTTCAGGTCAATAAAATAAGACATATTAAATTTTAATGTGGTTTTGAAGAAACCTCTTTAAAGTTAAATGTG
>JAJQGQ010000080.1 GCA_021200395.1 Erysipelotrichaceae bacterium | reverse complement strand
CACATTTAACTTTAAAGAGGTTTCTTCAAAACCACATTAAAATTTAATATGTCTTTAAATCATGCCATATTTTAAATGATATAAAGCTTCCAGTACTTCAAAAATATAAGTTACAGAGAATTTACCAATAAGTGAATGATGATCATTACCAACTTTTAAATGAAGATCAAATTTATCATCATAAGTAAAACTTTCTAATTGCGTAATAACCACTTTATAAGCGGGCGTCTTAATAATTTCACGCATCACATCGGGATGATCATGAATAAATCCACCAGCAATGGATGAAATAATAAGCATATCTTTATTAGTAAGAGTTTTAATAATCTTTAGTTGTTCTTCCAAAGGATACATAGCAACACAATCTTTACCTAAATAAGATAATTCAATTTGCAGTTGCATCGATATTGATTGAGTTAAGAAGTTACCTACAAAAATGATACGTTTAGAATCATGAATTTTATCAACAATTTTAATAAGATCGTCATATTGAATATTTTCATATGTATTTTCAAGATTTTGAATAACATTTTCAAAATGATCTCTAAAAACTTCTTTACCATCATTAATTGTTTCCGCTTCTGGTAATTGATGATCAAATAAAAGACGTTTAGAATCTTGATTGAAATAGTTTAAGTTATTCGCTACATCTTTTTTAAAATCAGCGAATGATTCATAATTGAGCTTGCGACACAAACGAGAAATTGTTGCCGTAGAAACATAACACATATCTGCTACTTCATTAATCGTGCAATTAGGAATATGATAAATATTTTGGAGAATCTTTTTAGCAGCACCCCAGTAAACATCATTAACATTGGTCATGTTAATGAAATTTACAAGACTATAAAATGCACTCCTCATTAGAATTCCGTCCCTTCAGGAGGCTGACCCTCAGCATATTTCAAAACAGTCACTTCACCTGTTGTCAAACACAAACAATTCAACTGTCCTTTATCGCCAACAGCTAAACCACCATCAATCGCAATCTTATTACCATAATCTGGATCATACCAAACATCAAATGAACCATCATCATTAATAAAGCAACAAGGTGTATGACCAAAAATATAAGTATAATCAGGATTAGCTTCATTCAAATAAAAATATTCCCTAATCCAAGCCATCAATTCCTCATCATTCTCTTCTAATGGTAATTCAGGATCAACACCAGCATGTACCATCACATAATGCTTACCTTGATAATCTAATTCAATATAACTAGGCAACGAATCAATAAAATCTACCAATTCTTGAATAAAGATACGTTTTGTATCAAAATATTCACTATATGGAATCGCATCTTTTTGTAAATATTCACGAATACTATTCACTGTTTTTTGGCCGCCATTTTGTTTCCATAAACGATAAGGGTTACTTCTCTCAGAATCTAAATCATTATATTTCAAGGCAGTTTGCATTGAACGACGCATCATGATTTCATGATTACCTTTAATCATATGAATATTATCCATCGCTTGAACAAAATAATAAATATCAATACTATTAGGACCTCTATCCATAATATCTCCTAAAATATAAAGTTCATCATTATCAGTAAATCCAATACGTTCTAATAAAAGTTGTAACAATACAAATTGTCCATGAAGATCTGATATAACAAATATTCTCTTTTCCATATATATCATCACCTTCCCTATCTTTATTCTAACATAATTATATTTTTTATTAAACTAAAGCTCACTTTTTTTAAAAAAAATTTTAAATATGTAACTAAAAAAATAAAAATAAATTGATTAAAAGTTAACATATGTATATAATATATATAAGGAAGTGATGAATGATGGCATTGGATATGCTAAAAGATGTACTTGTTGAAGAATTAGACAGAAAACATAAAGCTTATAATGCATTTCAAGCTAACTTAGATAAGTTATCATATTGTGGTAAATTACAGATTAAAACTATTCATGGAAATGAATATGGATATATTAAATACCGACAAAATAAGAATTCACAGCCTAAAATTATATGTATAGGTAATTTAGAAAAAATAAATCCTCAAAAATTAGAAGAAATAAAAGAAGAATCCGATAATTGGTTTCGGCTAATCCGTTATCAAAAAGAAGTTATGGACGATGCCAATAAATTGGAGAGGATGATAAAAATATTATGTTAAATGAAAATGAAATTGATTCTTTCTTTAGAGCTTTATCTGCATTAAAGGTTGCTGGGATCAATAACAATGTTGTTCTAGTTGGATCTTGGGTTGAAATGTTTTATGAAGAATATTTAGATGATTTTAATGCTAATATTAAAACAACAGATATTGATTTTTTGTATCTAAATTTAAATAATCCTTCTGAGAAAGTATACTTTACAAAAATCATGAATCAGCATGGATTTATATATGATGAAGATTATATGACAAATAAGACGAAATTTTATGACCCTAATTTAGAAATTGAATTCCTGTCGAAGTTAACCAGACAACAAACACAGACTGTAAAGGTTCAAAACCTCGGAATTTATGTTGAATGTCTTGGTGGATTAGAATTATTGGAGCACAATTACTTTAGTTATTATTCATATAAGTATAATATGAATATTAATATTCCTAAACCTGCTGCCTATTGCATGCATAAAATATTAATCAATAATACTCGTGCTCCTGCAAAAGCTAAGAAAGACAGTGTTTCATTACAAAATTTGTTGCCAATTGTTTTAATAAATAATCAAGGTAGCAAGGATTTTGATGAATTATATAATAGCTTATCAAAAAAGCAGTTATCAAATTTTAAAATCAATATTAAAAACATGAATTTAGAAGAAATAATTAATTCTTTGTATTTAAAAACATTGTAGATTATATGACAATATATTTTCGTAAAATAAACCAAAAAAATTTTTTTGTATTATTGACATCAATCTTATAAAAGAGTAAGAATATTGTGAATGAGGTGATACATAT
>JAJQGQ010000186.1 GCA_021200395.1 Erysipelotrichaceae bacterium | reverse complement strand
GTTACCATTATCACTAAATTCATCTAAAATAGAAATGCACCTATTATATTGTTTAACAGTTAATGATGGTTTATTGATAATATTAAGATTATAATAGAGTTTTTCTAATGTTGGACTATTGGTAAGTGCATGATTCTTTTTTGTAGCTTTTTGTATTTCATCTGGTATCTGATCAAGTAAATCATGACGATTATTATCAGAGTTATTTTCAATGATTTTAATCTTTTTAATCATATCATGACATAATCTAGCAATTTGGATTTCCATAGTTCCAACATTGTCACTGAATAATTCATGTAACAACGCATCAAATTCAGGTGCTATAACAACGCCCTCTCTTTCCAATAGTTCTTCAATATAGTTAATAGCCAAATCAGACGTGGATGTATATAATCCTTTTTCTTTCATATAATCAATCACACACTCTAGTCCTGCTTCGCCATAAGATGGAAAGAATGATGCTAAACACATAGTAAGGATTTCAGCTAAATCATCGTCGCAATCTAAATATAGTGCGAGATTCCCTGCTGTATACACAGCACTATATTGATAGCCTCTTTCAGCAGCGCCGTATTCCGTTTTATACTTCAAAGAATCCCATAATATGTTATATTCTATGCGATGTCTCAATTCAAAATAATATCCAAAAGGATTTTTCGCATCCATCATAATCCCTCCCTAAAATCATTGTAACATACAAAAAACTCTTCCGTAAAGGAAGAGTTTTAAACAATCAAATTAATCTAATGCAGCAATCATATCTTTGTATGAATCTTCAACTAATGAAGCTCCACCAACCAATGCACCATCGATGTCAGGTTGTTCTAATAAAGCTTTTAAACCAGCAGGTTTAACTGATCCACCATATTGGATTCTTACCTTATCAGCAACTTCTTGTCCATATAATTCAGCAACAACGCTTCTAATATAACCAATAACATCTTGAGCGATTTCATTAGTAGCTGTTTTACCAGTACCAATAGCCCATACAGGTTCATATGCAATAACAACTCTTTCAGCACATTTTGGACATACATCTTTAAATGCAGCAACAGTTTGAGTCTTTACAACATCTTTAGTAATTCCTGCTTCATATTGTTCTAATGTTTCACCAACACAAACGATTGGAGTCATATCATTAGTCAATACTTGGATCATTTTAGCATTAACTGTTTCATCAGTTTCACCAAAATATTGTCTTCTTTCAGAGTGACCTAAAATAACCCATTCAACACCAATTTCTTTTAACATAGCAACACTTACTTCACCAGTATAAGCACCACTATCTTTGAAATGGCAGTTTTCAGCAGCAATAATTAAGTTTTTAGCATTAGCTTTAGCTGCAGCTAAAGCTAAGTATGGAGTAGCAATACCCCAATCTGCTTTATCAGTAACTGCTGGATCAACAGCTTCAATAAAAGCTTTTGTTTCAGCAATTGTTTTATTCATTTTCCAGTTTCCTACGATAATTGGTTTTCTCATTTTTCTATTCTCCCTAATTATTTATCATCAATTGCAGCAATACCAGGTAATGTCTTACCTTCCATATATTCTAATGAAGCTCCTCCACCAGTAGAAATGTGAGAAACTTTATCAGCAAATCCTAATTGCATAACAGCAGCAGCACTATCTCCACCACCGATAATAGTATTAGCATCATCTAAAGCAGCTAAAGCTTTACATACTTCGATTGTACCTTTAGCGAATGTATCCATTTCAAATACACCCATTGGACCATTCCAGATAACTGTCTTAGCACCTTCTAAAGCATTCTTAATGTTTTCAACAGATTTAGGACCAATATCTAATCCCATGTATCCATCAGGAATATCTCCTTCAACAACTTTAATATCTCCTTCTTCAGAGAATGCATTGTTGATAACTGTATCTACAGGTAATAATAACTTATCTCCAGCTTTTTCAATTAATTCTTTAGCTACAGGAATACGATCTTCTTCAAGTAAAGAAGTACCAACTGTATGACCTTGAGCAGCTGCGAAAGTATAAGACATACCTCCACCAACGATAACTTTATCAGCAATCTTTAATAAGTTTTCAATAACTAAAATCTTATCAGAAACTTTAGCACCACCTAAAATAGCAACCATTGGTCTTTCAGGATCACTAACAGCTTTTCCAATATAAGCAATTTCTTTTTCTACTAAGAAACCAGCTGCAGATGGTAAATGAGCAGGAATACCAGCAGTTGAAGCATGAGCTCTATGTACAGAACCAAATGCATCTTCTACGAATACATCACCTAATGATGCCCAATAAGCACCTAATTCAGGATCATTCTTGCTTTCACCTTTTTCATAACGAGTATTTTGTACTAAGATAACTTGACCATTATCAGCTTCTTTAACAGCTTCTTCTAATTCAGGGCCTCTTGTACAATTAACAAACTTAACATCTACTCCTAATAATTCAGATAATCTTGGAGCAACAACTGATAAATCATTTTTAGCCTTGTCTTCTTCAGTTTTTACTTTACCTAAGTGAGAGAACAATACAATTGCTTTTGGTTTTTGTTCTAATAAATATTTTAATGTTGGTAAAGCGGCAACGATACGGTTGTCATTTGTAATTTCTCCTGTTTCTTTGTTTCTTGGTACATTGAAGTCAACACGAACTAAGACTGTTTTTCCAGTGACTTCAATATCTTTGATTGTTTTTTTATCCATTTTAACATTCCTCCATGTCTAAAATTATACCATTGTTATTACTGATTTTCAATTAGTTTTATATTTTGGAAAAAACATTTTACACAATATTTATCACATATTTTTCAATAGCTTCTGCGACGCCATCATTATCAGCACATGCAACATGATATTTTGCTAACTTTTTAATAACATCTTCACCATTATCAACAACCACACTATTTTCAAACATCTCAAACATCGTTAAATCGTTTAATCCATCACCAATAACCATGACTTCATCATCTTGAATGTTTAACTTTTTAGCTACCAGTTTTATAATAGCTCCTTTAGTCGCATTGATATCTGTTACTTCAATATTATTTCTAAAAGATGATGAGACATAGATATTATCAATAGTTTTTAATTCTTCTTTAATTTTAGATATTCTATCTTCCGTAATATCAAAACCTTCAACTTTAATAATATGCGTATTATTTAAGTCTTCAAAATCATCTAAATGTTTCATTTCTTTAAAACGTCTACGTTGATTGAGTTTTTCAAGTTCTTTGTCAAAATCCCCATCATACAAACCAATTTTTCTTTTAACAAACATAGCTTTAACTTTCTCAACATTCATAGGTGTTCTCGTTTTAGATGTTGTAAATATCATATGATATAAGTTATGTTTCAATAAAACTTGACTGACTTTAATACAAGCATCTTTATTCATATAACAAGACATTATCTTATTTCCTTTTTCATCATAATATTCCGCCCCATTACCACAAATAACATGACAAGGAATACCATCAGTCAAAGGCATAATATCATGATAATCTCTACCTGATGCTATCGCAAATATTACCCCATGATTGATTGCATCTAAAATAGCTTTTTTATTTCTTTCGCTCACCACTTTGACTTTCCCTAGTAACGTTCCATCAATATCACATGCAATTAATTTAATCATCATATCACCCTTGGATATTTTAAATGAAAAGAACATATTTTTCAATTGCTTCAGCTACACCATCTTTTTCACATGATGAAACCACATATTTAGCACACTGTTTTATTTCATCTACAGCATTATCTACTGCGACAGTATTTTCAAACTGTTCAAACAAAGTCATATCATTTAATCCGTCACCTAAAATCAAAACCTCATTACTATCAATGCCTAACAATTCAATAGCTTGATGTAATATTTTACCTTTAGTAGCATTAATATCTGTTACTTCAATATTATTAAAGAATGATGATGAAACACATATGTTGGCATAATTTAATAATTGAGATTTCACTTGATTAATCAATTGATTCCCTATTTCAAAACCTTCAATCTTAATAACATCTTGATCTTTTAAATAACTTTCAAGATCATCGACATGCAACATGTCCCTAAAAGGTTTATAATCTTTCATCATTTGTTGATAATCAGCATCATAATCACCACCAGCTGTTACAATATTACGTTTAATAAATGTAGATCTAACAGTTTCTACATTCATTGGTGTTATTGTACCAGAGGTCGTATATATCATATGAGATAAACCAGCTTTTTGCATAATATGACTAATCTCAATACAAGTATCATTATCCATATAACAAGATAATAATAATTTCGCTTTATCATCATAATATTCTGCCCCATTACCACTAATAATATGACTTGGTATATCTTCAACAACGGGTAATATATCAGCTATACCTCTACCTGATACAATGGTAAAAATAACACCTCTATCAATCGCATTCAATATAGCTTGTCTATTTCTTTGACTTATTGGTTGATGGCCCATTATTAATGTCCCATCAATATCACTTGCTATTAATTTAATCATACAGTCTCCTCATTACATAAAATCATTAATCCTAAAAATATATATTCTTGTATATCATCTATTTTTCTTAATTTAGGAATATATTCTTTAGGTATTTCTTTTTCTAAAGCTATTTGTAAATCTTCAATATGTGGTAACATTGTACAAAATATCACGACAAGTTCAGGACCAATCGTACAAATCATAGCTGAAATCAAACGTTTAATTTCTTCTACCATACCCTCAAAAGTTGTATATAGTTCAAATTTATCTTCATTATGAGATAAAAACTGCATTTCGCCAGTAACATTGTTTTTACCTTGAATAAGCTGATGATTAATCATTATACCTGCTCCAGCACAAGTTTTCATAGGCTGAAATAATAGCACTAATGATTCATAATGTGAATGTAAAGCATGATAACCTATAACAGCTGCATTCACATCATTAAATATGATAAATTCTCGATCATAGCGTTTAAATAAATCCTTATAATTCATTTCATAAAAGCCATTGACATGAGCATCTGTAGCATATCCATCATTCATAATACCTGGTGCAGAAAAGCCGATAGTTTTAATGGCAGGAAAATTAATTAATACTGTATCTATAACATCATAAATATCTTGAATAGTAATACTAGGTTTGATGATTTCTTTACTAATAAGTATGATTTCGCCATTATAAACACGATAAGCAATATGGACACGGCCACTATCTCTAAATAATGAAATACATAGATAGGTTTGATAACTATTGAGTGATTTTAATTGTTTGTGTTGCTTTTCAACTTTTATTGTTTTCTTTTGATTGATAGCTTCATCAACCAATAAAAGTAATCCCTTTACATCATATTTTGCAAATATTTGAGCTGGAATATTCAATAATATTTTGTTTTTAAATGCCTCAGCAACACGGGTGTACATATAAGATACTTGTGGTGCTAATAATATAACATCATAATCTTCTCCTAAATTAATCAAATTATTATAACCAGTTGCTGAAACTTCATAGTCCATTTCTAAAACATCAATAACCTCTTGTATCTTTGTCACAAAATAAGAAGTTGTCATACCACCACTACAACATAATAATAATTTCGTTTTAGGCTTTTCCACTAATGTTAATAAGCTTTGCATCATTTCCTCAAACAAATTTACAGCATGTTTCATATTATTCATTTGAAAATGTAAAAAGAAAACAATCTTATCTTCTAATTTATTAATCACTTCTAATTCTATAATATTCATTTCATAAAAAGTGACATGACCTATCCCATATTTTGTTTCAATATTAATTGTTTCTTCATTTTTTTGATAAATATCGCATTGATCATAATGTTTCGATAATATCCATTTTTGATAAACCAGTGTATTAATATCTTTTAAAAATTCATCCATGATATTCACCTCATGTATTTATTATATATCAATATTTTTTTAAAAGCTTATATTTTCTCATCCAGAACAAAAAAATCAGCTTATAAAGCTGATTTATGCTTTTTCTTTAGCCTTCACTTCAATTTGTTGATTAATGAAAGGAATAACCTCTTCTTGTTTAATATTTAATACATAGGCAAATTCTTCATAAAGAATTTTTTCTGCTTCTTTAAAGATACGATCATCCGTAGCATGGAATTTTTTCCCTTGTTCTTTAAGTTTTTGTTGATGCAAAAATAATGTTTTAACCATCATCATGATTTGTTTACGATCACCACTATTAATGATTTCACGATATTTTTCCTTTCTGACATTATCATTAGCAATCCAAATAGTATCAGCATCATTCATAGAATGAATAAGCTCCATTATTTCTTCAGCAGAAAGTATACGTCTCATTTTAGCTACTAATTCTTTATTATTGACAGGTACATAAGTTGTAGCAGATTTATTATAAATTGGTTTCAATACATAATAATCCATTGTCTTATCAGTAAACTTTCTTGTCATAATTTCACTAATGCGACATACACCATCATTCCCATATAATACCGTATCATTAACTTTAAACATCTTTATCGCCTCCTAAGCAAAATAAAAAGCTCATTACCAACTGGTCACAAGTTTAAGCAATGGGCACGTTGATAGAAATATTATATCATATTTTTAGTCATTTTGTTAGGGAAAGTTTTTGACAATTATGAGGATAATTTCTCATATAATAATTGGGTGATATTATGTGTGGCATATCTTTAGAGAATATCAATAGTGATTACCAAATTATTGATATAAGAGATTCTTATTCGTTTCATCGTTCACATCTTAAAAATTCAATTAATATACCAAATCATCAAATCAATATGTTTGATAAACCCATTGTATTGATTTGTTATAGTGGAAAGCAAGCAAAAGAATTAGCTCAATATTATAATAAGCATGGTAAGGATTGTTATTATTTAGAAGGTGGATATCAAAGTATCATGAATATCAACAAGAAATATTATTAAAAAAACAGATAAGGCATTTGCCTTATCTGTTAAATGTTAGTATCTTATAAATCTAATTGATAGAATCCAGAAACACCACTATAAATAGCGTCTTCGCCTAATTCATCTTCGATTCTCATTAATTGGTTGTATTTAGCAATACGATCAGTACGAGAAGCAGAACCAGTCTTAATTTGACCAGCATTAGTTGCTACAGCGATGTCAGCAATTGTAGTGTCTTCAGTTTCACCTGAACGGTGAGATACTACAGCAGTGTATTTAGCTTTTTGAGCCATTTCGATTGCTTCTAATGTTTCAGTTAAAGTACCAATTTGGTTAACTTTAATTAAGATTGAGTTAGCAGCACCTTTTTCGATACCTTTAGCTAAACGTTCAGTATTAGTTACGAAGAAATCGTCACCAACTAATTGAACTTTGCCACCTAACTTCTTAGTTAAGTAATCCCAACCTTCCCAGTCATCTTGGTCTAAACCATCTTCGATTGAAATAATTGGATATTTGTCGCATAATTCAACATAGAAGTCAACTAATTCATGAGAAGTGAAAGTTCTATTATTTTCACCAGGTAATGTATATTTACCATCTTTATAGAATTCAGAACTTGCAACGTCCATAGCTAATTTAACATCTTCACCTGGTTTGTAACCAGCTTTTTCGATTGCTTCTAAGATAGTTTGAATAGCTTCTTCGTTAGATGCTAAGTTAGGAGCAAAACCACCTTCATCACCAACAGCAGTATTTAAACCTTTACCTTTTAATACAGCTTTTAATGAATGGAATACTTCAGCACCCATACGGATTGCTTCTTTGAATGTTGGAGCACTAACTGGCATAATCATAAATTCTTGGAAGTCTACGTTGTTGTCAGCATGAGCACCACCATTAACGATGTTCATCATTGGAGTAGGAATAACATGAGCATTAGCTCCACCAATGTAACGATATAAAGGTACATTTAAGCTGTCAGCTGCAGCTTTAGCAACTGCTAAAGAAACACCTAAGATAGCGTTAGCACCTAATCTACCTTTGTTTGGAGTACCATCTAAGTCGATCATTAATTTATCGATCTTTCTTTGATCAAATACATCCATACCAATAACTTTTTCAGCGATTTCATCATTAACATTAGCAACAGCTTTAGAAACGCCTTTTCCTAAATATCTGTTTGGATCGTCATCTCTTAATTCTACTGCTTCATGAACACCAGTTGAAGCTCCACTAGGTACGATTGCTCTACCAAAAGCACCATCACAGCATTTTACTTCAACTTCTACAGTTGGATTCCCACGTGAATCTAATACTTCTCTTGCATACACACTTGTAATTTTACTCATTTTTTGCCCTCCTAATTAGAGATACTCTATGCATTATCTACAGAGCGTTCTCTTGATACAAGCGTTAGATTTTTACTAACTAACGTAATGATACCATAAATGTGAAAAAATATCAATTAATTATACAAGCAAATCAAGAAAAATTCTTTCATATCATAAAATTATTATTATTTGAAATAATGTAGTTATTAGCCTATAAATTATTCAACAATATCTTCAGTTTTATAAATATAGTATCCTTCATAATAATAGCTAGCATCTATACCTTTCATATAAACTTCCCTATCATTTACTTTATCTGTTAAGGCCTGTTTTAATAAGACTTTAATTTCAATATCTTTAATTGGACTTCTTTCCATAGCCATCAAATAATCTTCCTTATCTACCTTACTCCAATCAATAACTTGGCCTAATTCTTTTTTCATAATAGCATCTAACCAAATGCGTGTGCTTCTTCCATTTCCCTCTCTGAAGGGATGAGCCACGTTCATTTCCACATATTTTTCAATAATTTCATCAAAATTTGATTGAGGCATGGCTGACATATTTTTTAATGATTCATTTAAATACATGAGTGGAGCAAAACGAAAGTTTCCTTTAGCTAAATTAACATCCCTTATTTTTCCAGCAAATTCATATATTTCATCAAATAAATAATGATGAATTTGTGATAGTCCTTTAAAAGTACCTATATCTAAACCTTCAAAACCAACTTCATATAATGTCAGTGCTTTTATCTTACTGATTTTTTCTTCTTCACGAGCTAGTTGTGAAGAATCTGTTATATTTAATTTATTGTTTAATGTCATATTTACCACCTTTTATATATAAGATTTTAACAGCTTTTAAACAATGTAACAATTATAATCAATATAGCTTAAAGCAAAAAAGCAGGATTACTCCTGCTTAAGATATAAGATCTATAATTTTATTAACATTATCTGTACCATTTTTAATGCCAAGTCCAATCAGTAATGCACAAATGATACTGATAGCCATAAGAATAAAGCCTAATATATGAATAATCGGATGAACTTGAGTACCAAACAAAATAAGAATTAAGGATATTGAGGAAGAAATGATGGAGTAGCTTAGCCACTGTTTTAATCGATTTATCATTTTTGTTTGATATTTGACTTCATTAATATAGTTTTCTTTTAACTTGGCGTTCATATAGTACCTCCTATTAATAAACTAATCCTGGATCAAAGAATCCAATTAATACACCAATAAATGCAATAACAACTAATAATAACATAACTTGAATTGGTGACATCTTTCTCTTAGATAATAGATACCAACATAACATGACAAATGCTGCTGTCAATAGACTTGGATAAACTTCATCTAATTTATCTTGTAATACTAAATAAGCTTCACCTTCACTATTTAACAACTGGAAAGAAGTTGTAACAGATACCCATGTAGCTGCAACTGCCCCAATAACGATACCACCTAACATAGTAATAGATTCTCTTAAAGCTTCACCTTGAGCACCAACTAAGAAATCAACAGCTTTTCCACCTAAATCATAACCAGTATAGTATAAGAATCTCATACCAAAGTATGCAAATAAGTTCCATACGATAATATAGAAGATAGCACCAACAGGAGAACCACCTGTAGACATACCCATAGCAATACCTAATAAGATTGGAATAATTGTACCAACAACCAATGAATCACCAATACCAGCAATAGGTCCCATTAAACCAGCTCTTAAACCATTGATAGTTTCATCATCAACATCTTCAGCACCATTAGCTCTAGCTTCTTCTAAACCAGCAGTAATACCTACAATAATAGCACCTAATTGAGGTTCAGTATTGAAGAAAGCTGTATATGTTTTAATCGCATTCGCTTGATCTTCTTTTTTGTCATATAATTCTTCAATGATTGGAAGCATTGATGTTAAGTAACCAAATGTTTGCATATGTTCTTGTGAGAAGCAAGTTAAGTTACCATAATACCAATGATGGAATGATTTACTTAATGTTTTCTTAGATATTTTCTTTTCCATATTAGATATCCTCCTCTTCATCATCAAAATCGCCATCAGCTACAGCTGGTTTTGACATTGATATCATTTTAATTCTATAGTTAATTAAAGCAAACATACCAGCAATAACTGTTGCAGATACTAAGTTAATACCTAAAGCAGCAGCTAATGTGAAACCAAAGAAGAAAGGAACAAAATCAATTGCTTTAGTAACAATTTGTTTTAATAGAATTGCAATTCCGACACATGGTAATAATGATCCAACAGTAAATAATGTCTTCATAGCAATACCTTCCATAGGTAAATATGCTTTAATCAAGTCAACCATTGGAGCACCCATCTTACACATAATCATTGTAGGAATTAGTGAACAAATAATATGTGAAATCCAAGGTAAAACCCAATCTACAACATATAACTTATGATAATCACCTTTTTCAACTGCAGTCCAGCCAATATGTTGCCAAGCTAAGTTAATAGTTGCTGTCCCATAGAATAATACAGTACCTAAAGTACCAACCATTGTACCAAATGAAGTAGCCAATGCTTGTCCATCAGCTGAAGCAGCATCCAAGCCATAACTCTTCAACGCAATCATCGCTAATGGAATACCAATGTAACTAACTGCACGTACATCTGCTGAAACTGTTCCCCCTGGAGTAACTAATGCAATATAGACAACCTGCATAGCCACACCTACTAAAATACCAGATGCGACATCTCCTAAAATAATACCACAAACTAATCCACCAACTAATGGTCTACCCAATGTGTAGTTACCAATAGAAGTTCCACCTAAACCAGGCATACTTGATAAACAAGCAAATAAACCTAGTAAAAAGGCCTGAATCCAACTAATAGTCATAATTTTTCTCTCCTTTTTAAATATTAATAACCAAATTTACCCTTAAAATCATCCCATGTACCAATAGATACATCTGGAAGTAATGCGAACTTAATCGTATAACCTGCTTTTGCCATTCTTTCGAATGCATCAGCTTCTTCCTGAGTAATAGATTGGTTATTGCCTAATTTCACTGCTCCTTCTCTATCATTACAAGGACCAACAATTACTGTTCTTAATCCACAATCAAATCCATCATCTACTAATACTTTAGCCATATCTACAGGATTTTTTGTAATTAAGAAATACTTTGTATCACTATCTAATACTTTTTGTGATTTCTTTTTAAAATCAGCTAAACTCCAAACAAACGTCTTTTTACCACTGGCAGCTTTGTAAGCAGATTTTAAAACATTATTAGTAGCTGCTTTATCATTCACTGCAATTAAACCATCACAAGGATATTCCCTTGCCCAACGAGTACAAGTTTGACCATGAATCATACGATCATCAATACGAATAAATGAAACTGACATCTTTCTTTCTCCTTTCTAAATATCGTCTTCATCTTCTACTTCAATTTTAAATTCTCTTAAAGCACCATGTGCTTCATTTAAAACTTGCTCTAATAAAGTATCATTATCAAATGTGTCTTTCATTAAGACAACAGTCAAAGCCAAAGGTAAATTCATACCACCAATAATCAAAGTTTTATCATTCAAACCTTTTTCATTGATAACATTCAATGCTGTGGTAAGTGGCGAACCACCAATCAAATCACCTAGCAAAACAATTTCGTCATCTTCCGTGATAACATCAATAGCTTGGGCAAATTCTTTGGCAAATTCATCAGCACTCTTACCATTTTCAAGTCCACAAGCAATGACATCTTTTCTTTGCCCAGCAAGCATACTTAAAGCATCTTTTAATCCATCAGCAAATTCACCATGACTTACTAATACTTCATATTTCACTTCATTCCCTCCTTCTTAAGACAACATTATTCTAGCATTGAAAGCGTTTTTACACAGCTGAACAATGTCATAAAAAAAGCATGATAATAATCATGATTTTAAAATGACAAATGTCATCAAAAAAGGACACTAACGTGTCCTACTCATTAAGGGTTTGATTGATTTCTTTTTGGAGAGCTGCTAAAGATAAATCAATATCTTCACCATTATTAATCATACTAGAAATACTTGTATCTAAAGTACTGATAACACTCTCATATTTTTTAAATTGACTTGAGCTTCTTGTACTTTCCATAACTTCATCTAATAGTGATAAATTGACTAAGCTATCACCTGCTTCTTCACTAATAATTTGAATTGTTTCATCAGATTGCGTAACAGTTTTTAAGGCCGAAATTCCTTGAGAGTATTGAATAAGATTCTGTTGCAAAGTTGTATCATAAGTCAATAGTTTTAAAAATTCCCAGGCTAAAGTTTTATGTGTTGAGCGTGATGACATACTTATAAGAGTTGTCGATATTTCACTATAACCCGTAGAAGTAGAAGAAGATGGCATCTTGACACAATCCCATTCAAATTGCGAGTATTTTTTGATACGCCATGGATAAGGTTTATAGGTACGATATTCGGCTAATGTCATGGGTGAAAAAGCTATTTGGCCTTTATCGAATTGATCAGATGTTAGGTTTTGGTTTTGATTAAGATCTATAAGTTTTTGTACAAATGATATAGCTTCTTTAACTGATGTTTGATTAAGATAGCATGTTGTGCCATCTTCATCAAACAAATCAATGCCATAAGCATAGATAGCATCCAGCCAATCATAGTTATACACCCCATATTGATCAATAATACCATCACCATCACTATCTTTGGTAATTTGTTTACATATATTATAAAAATCCTCTAATGTCCAATCGTTATCAGGTATATCAATACCTTCTTTTTCCAATAATGTCTTATTAACAAACATCAAAGTTGGATTACATTCATAAGGAAGAGCATATTGTTCATCCTGGTAATTACCAGCTTCTAAAGCACTTTCATAATAAAATGATGTATTAATATCACTTTCTATATAGCTTGTTAAATTTTCTAAAACACCTAAAGAACTAAAAGTATTAAAATCACTATTCAAAACCATAAATACATCTGGTTCATCACCAGCTAACATTTTATCTGCTAACCAGGAAGAATAGTCATCTTTCAAAATTCCACTTTCATATTGCACTTCAACATTAGGATATTTTTCCTCAAATAACGCAATAGCTTCATCAATCAAGGTATAACTTTCACTACTAGGAACATCCCAGTTGCTTCCTGCGAAAATACCAATTGTTAAAACAATCTTTTTAGGATAACAGATGAGTCCTATTAGTAAAACAACAACTATTAATATAATTTTTAATATTTTATTCATCTTGAAAATCCCTTGTTGTAATACCATTTTGTACCGCCCATATAGCAAGTTGCGTGCGATCTCTTAAGTTTAATTTTGATAAAATAGAACTTAAATAGTTTCTTACTGTCCCTTCTGATAAAAATAACTTAGAAGCAATTTCTTTATTTGACAAACCACATGCAACTTGTTGGATAACACGCCATTCAGGTTTAGTAATATCTTTAACCAAATTTTCTTCAACTTGAATCGAATAATTATTTTGCGTCATTTTAGAAAACATGCTAAATACTTTAGTTGCTATATCAGGATTAATCATACCTCCACCTTGATAAACAGTTAATATAGCTTGATACAATTCGTCCATCGAAACACCCTTAAGTAAATACCCACTTGCTCCATATTTTAAAGCACTAAAGACAAAATCATCATCATCAAAAGTGGTTAATATAATAATCTTTGTGTTAGGATATTGCTCTTTAATAGACTTAGTACACATCACCCCATCCATTAAAGGCATACGTATATCCATCAATACCACATCTACCTTTTGTCTTGCTAAAAGATCTAAAACTGCAAATCCATCCCCAGCAGTACCTACTACTTGAATATCATCATGTGTCCCCAAGACAATCTTCAAGCTTTCTCTTATTAATTCCTGATCATCTGCGATAACTACCTTAATCACAATTTTCACCCCTCTGCATCGGTATCTTTATTATTGTTAAAAAACCATCACTTCCATCATAATGAACCTCACCATTAATCATACCTATTCTTTCTCTCATTTGTTTTAAGCCATAACCTTGTATAATATCATCACAACCACAACCATTATCCTTAATTTTAAGATATAATGTATTATCCTGTTGATAAATATCTATTTGAATATGCGTTGCATGACCATGACGAGAAGAATTTGTGATACTTTCTTGAATAGCTCTAAATAAAACATCTTCCTTTGTGTTTTCAAAATCTACATGTTCTAAAGTATAATTAAAATCAATCTTCAAATCACTCACACTTGTAAATTCCTCAATCATACTTTCAATAGCCCCTTTAAAGCCATGTTCTTCTAATGCCCCTGGACGAAGTTTATTGAGAGAGTTTCTGACATCACCAATTCCTTGTCTTACAACCTTAGAAATAACAATTAATTGTTGCTTTGTCGCTTTGGGATCAATATCAATCATCGCAATGCATGCATCAACTCCAGCAGCTATACCTGTTAAAGCATGTCCTAAAGTATCATGAATTTCTCTAGCCAATCGTTTACGCTCATTATCTTCACCTATTTTTTCTGTAATAGCAGCATAATTTCTGAGTTCTTGATTGACTTGATTTATCATATCTAATTCTTTAGCTATATTTTCATTTTCTTCAATCTGATTACCAATATATAAATAATAAAACAAATAAATAATAAAATATTAATTGTTTATAAAACATTTATAATAATAATTAATAATCCACGCAACGAAGAACCAAAAGCTTCAAAGTAAGCATCAGGATCAGTCATATGAACAAATGGCGAAAACACATCATAATTTGATAAAAGATAAATAATAACCAACCCTACTAACATTCCCCAAGTAGATTTATCCTCACGCATATAAAGTATACAATCACAGAATACCAATAAAATAACACCATTATATCCCATATATAATAAGTAAATTAATATAAAACATAAAAATACTTCTAAACAACTATAAATAATATTCCATTGTTTTCTAAAATTCCTATGTGTATGTCGATAATATATAATCAACATTAATATACCATAAAGAATAATAGTGCCAAAGAATACATATAAAGGG
>JAJQGQ010000090.1 GCA_021200395.1 Erysipelotrichaceae bacterium | reverse complement strand
ATTTAATTACTTATATTACGATATTTGTCGTTACAATATGTTTAGTTGTTATATTTTTTGCTAATAATTTTTATGTTAAAAAGAAAGCTAAAAATCTAGCCATACAATTAGTTTGTGGGGCAACCTATTTTCAAATAGCCCAATATTTATTAATACAAACAGGTTTATTACTGTTACTTGCTATTCCTTTGGGTATTATTTTAGCTTTATCATTGTTACCTGTCTTAAATACAATTATGTCTTATTATTTACATACAACTATTAATATCACTTTACAATCAGGTGCAATTAGTGCAACAGTTGTGATATTGTTGATGGTGATTATCTGGTGTACAATATTGAATCTAGGTTACGCTTATCGTCATTCAATAACTCATTTATTGAATGATGATAAAATACAGGTTAATACTTTTAGTATTCCACAACTTTACCATATTCATATTTCTAAAAAATTGATGAGTAGTTTATCTATTATCTTATATATTGGTGGTGCGATTTATCTTATATATGATATTGATTCTGTTTTATTTGCTGCAATATTAGGAGTTATTGGCTTTTATTTGATGTTAGATCATGTCATTATCCCCTATTTAAATGAATATACGCATATAAAACATACTGATAAACCATTAGAATTAATTTATTTTGGTTTTATTAGAAATGATATTATTATTTTAAAAATGAATATTGTTTTATTAATTTTAAGTGATATCTTACTTGTATCTTTAATGGTTCAAGGAAAAGATAATCCTTTAGAAATTATATTAGCGATTATATCTTTTGTCGTTATTAATGTTTTATTATCTCTATCTATTATGTTTAAGCTTTCAACAGAGGTAGCTTCTAGAAAAAAATCTTTTGCCTCTATTGAACGTATTGGCTATATGAAAGATAGCCAATGCAAGCTTATTCAATATGAAATAATAGGTTTTTATGGTTTCTTACTTATATCTACTCTATGGTATATATTAGCTATATTTATCTCATTAATTATGCATCATATTTTATCATTAACATTTTGTGGTATTCTTTTAATATTATATATACTACCACTTCTACTATGTGCAATAATTACTTATTTATATTATAAAAAACAAGTTCTCTAAGAACTTGTTTTAACATTCACTTCAAAAACAGGTATTTTTGTATATGTCACACCTGCTGCTTTCAACATACGTTTAGCAGCTAGATCCGTAGGCGTATTCTTGTATTTATCATCTTCATATATGATTTCTTTAATACCACTTTGAATGATGGCTTTAGTACATTCATTACATGGAAATAAAGATACATAAATACGACAATCCTTTAAATTTTGAGTACTATTTAAAATAGCATTCAATTCAGCATGAACCACATAAGCATATTTCGTATCATTGACAACACCTTCACGCTTATCCCAAGGAAAATCTTTATCATCACATCCCCAAGGCATACCATTATAACCAACACCAACAATCTTATTTTCAGGGTTGACAATACAAGCACCTACTTGTGTATTGGGATCTTTAGAACGATAAGATGATAATTTGGCAACACCCATAAAATATTGATCCCAGCTAATAACCTGATTCATGTTAACCCTCCATTTCTAATCTTAACTCTGCTAATTTATCATTAAAATATGATGGTAAATCACTTTCAAAATAAAGTTCTTCGCCAGTTGTCGGATGAACAAAACCTAAAATTTTAGCATGTAAATATTGTCCATGACTCTGATCATCTTTACGTAAACCATATTTAGGATCACCATAAACAGGATAACCGATATATTGCATATGAACACGTATTTGATGGGTCCTACCTGTTTCTAAACGACATTCAACTAAAGTCATATCATTGAATCTTTCAATGACTTTAAAATTTGTAATAGCTTCCTTAGCATTTTTATCCGTACATGTCATCTTTTGACGATCTTGTGTATCTCTACCAATAGGAGCTTCAATACGTCCATAATCATGAGGAATAACGCCATGCACTAAAGCATAATAACGACGTATCACACTATGTTCTTCTAATTGTTTAGAAAGTGAAGCATGGGCTTTATCATTTTTAGCTACCATTAATAAGCCACTTGTTTCCTTATCAATGCGATGCACAATACCAGGACGCATAACCCCATTAATGCCAGATAAATCATGACAATGATATAACAATGCATTCACTAAAGTCCCACTATATATACCACTAGAAGGATGAACAATCATACCACTTGGCTTATTAATCACAATCACATCTTTATCTTCATAAACAATATCTAAGGGAATATCTTCAGGTAAGATTTCGGTATTTTTAGCGTCAGGTATTTCTACTTCTATGACATCATTGATATCGGTTTTATAACTTGCTTTGACATTTTTATCATTCACAAAAACATGTTGTTCATTAATAAGTTGTTGTACTTGAGTTCTAGACATATCCAATTGTTTTGTTAATATTTTATCAATACGTCCTTTCATCGATTCATCTATTGTGATTTTGATAGTTTCCATATTTTTATCTCCTCACAAACAGTTTCAAATATCACTAGAAATATACCAATTGTAATAGCCATGTCAGCAACGTTAAATATCGGAAAATTATATCCAAAAATTAAAAAATCAATAAAATCTCTTACATATCCAAATGCAATACGATCAATTAAATTACCAATCATCCCACTTAATACCAAAATCAAACCAAATCTTGTTAATTTCTGATAACTTGGCGATTGAATAAAATAATATACAATACCAATAGTAGCTAAAATACTCACTAAAAAGAAAAAATTCAATCTTCCTTCTAATATTCCCCAGGCAGCGCCTGTATTATGGATATATGTGAAATAAAAGAAATTATCAATAATAGGATAACTCGCTCCATAAGACAATGTACGATAACAATAATTTTAGTTAATTGATCACCAAAAATAATAATAAATATTGTTATAATATATAAAAT
>JAJQGQ010000079.1 GCA_021200395.1 Erysipelotrichaceae bacterium | reverse complement strand
ATAATGTTTTACTAATTGATAAATCTCCAGCCTCTAATTTATTAGTTACTGTATAAGTGTCATCATCATAAATTACACTATATGTTGATCCGTTGTTACCTAAAATTGTACTTGCAACAGCATTACCTTCAAGTTCACGAACTGTATAAGTAATCAAACCATTAGCGTCATATAATGGCAAATCACTAAAAGTATATGACCAGCTTCCGTCAGAATTAACTGTAACACCATCAGAGTTTTCATTTATTGTTACTTTAGCTGGAATTGTTGCGCCATTAGCTAATACTTCTAATGTAATAGAATCAGGTCTTGTTGAATTAACATTATCGTTATCATCCCAAATCTTTGTTACAGTTATTTCAGTTACAGCTGTATTAGTAATTGTATAACCTGTACTAGCATTTCCTGTAATTGAAGTAACATATTCATCTATTGAATCTTCACCAATAGAATAAGTATAAGCCTCACCTGAATCATCATACTTAGGTAAATTTTCTATTGTATAAGTCCAACTTCCATCTGAATTAACAGTTACACCATCTGTTGTTGAAGTAATAATGTATGTACCATAAGGTGTTTCATTATTATTTTGATAAACGTTAACAGTTATTGATGTTGGACGTGTTGATGAATTACCATCATTCCATACTTTTGTAATACCAATACTTGTTAATTCAGTATTAGTAATAGTATAACTTCCATTTGAATTTTTAATAATTTTACTATCATAACCATCTACAGAAAGTTCTTTAATTGTATAAGTATACTCTTCGCCATAGTCATCATATTTAGGTAAATCTGTGATGGTATATGACCAACTTCCATCTGAGTTAACCGTAACTCCATCAGTTGTTGAAGTAATAGTGTATGTATCATATGGAGTTTCATTATTATTTTGATAAACTTCTACTGATATTGATGTAGGTGTTGTTGCATCACCATTATTCCATACTTTTGTAATACCAATACTTGTTAATTCAGTATTAGTAATAGTATAACTTCCATCAGAATTTGCAACAATATTACTACTATAGCCATCTACTGTAACTTCCTTAATTGTATAAGTATATTCTTTATCAGAGCTATCATACTTTGGTAAACCACTAATTGTATATGACCAGCTTCCATCTGAATTAACAGTTACACCATCTGTTGTTGAAGTAATAGTGTATTTATCATATAGGGTTTCACCATCATTTTGATAAACATCTACTGTGATTGAATCTGGTCTTGTAGTTGAATTACCATCGTTCCATATCTTTGTTAGATTGATGCTTGTTGTATCTCCTTCATAATAATTAGTAACATAGAATATAATAGCTTCTCCACTTACATCAAATTCTAAACTAGTTGTATTATTGTAAGTAGCATCAACTTTCTGTTCGCCATTTGAATCATACTCAATATCTTTTATATCTGTTGAATCATATATATATGTATCTGAAGATGTTGACGTAGTTACTGTTACACTGTCAGAATAACTACTTTCAACTAACTTATATTTTCCATCTTCAAGTTGGAAAGTATTCATAGCAGCCCCAGAAGTAGATGGATTTAAAGTTAATGTTTTATATAACTCATATTCATTTGTTGTAGAATTAAATTTATATAAATCAAATACATAAGTTGTGCCTGATGCATCTAAAAGATTATTAGCAGTATCCTCGACAAATTTATAAATAGTCATAGTATTAGAAGTTGCTTCAGCAGATAAAGTAAAATCCATACCTGCATTAGCAGACCATTCTTTATTAGTAGACCAATTATTACCAAGTCCTGGACATTCGTTATTATTATCCCAATAACTAAATGAAGCAGAGAATGTCATTTCAACATCATATGTTGTACCATCATTCGCGGTAAATGTTACTGTTCTAGTAAAAGTAAACGTATAAGTTACCGGTTTACTTTCTGTTCCTATAGGAAATACACCATCAAAACGGATTTGGCTTGCTCCTGAAGAACTTTCACTGGCACCAGCTTCGAAATCAGTAATAATATAAGTATCACCCGTATCTGTAGTAACTGACCATGTTGTATCATTAGTACCATTAAAATCATCATCTGTTAATGTAATGGTTTCAGTGAGCTTTTCGCCATTCAAAGTAATAGTAGCAGTTGCCTTTAACGCAATATCAATATGATCAACTGAAGAACCTGAGGAAACAGATACAGTTGCTGTATTTGTAGAATTTGCACTTACAGTAACATTTGTAGTTTCACCAGTGTAAGTTGTTGTAGTTGATTGGTTATTTTGGGTTGTTGTAACTGAATAATAAGCTTTTGCAGTATAAGTTTCAGGTATAACATATAATGTTACACTACCATTTGAAGTTGTACCTGAAGCCACAAGATTACCAGAAGCATCATATAATTCAACAGTTGCTCCATTTACACTTGAATTTCCTGAATTAACTTTAATTGTAACAGGTTCTAATCCATAAGTTAATGTATAAGAATCTACAACTACCACAGATCCATCAGTTGTAGTTGCTGTAGCAGTGACTGTTACAGTATCACCTGCAGTTAATCCACTTGCCCAAGTAACTGTTGTAGAACTTCCAGAATTTGTAGATAATGTAGCATTATCATTATCTGTTGTCCAAGTGATATTTCCATATGTATATTTTGTATCAGTAGAAGCTGTTAATACATAATTATCTGTAGCACTGTCACCTGATGAATTAGTAATTGTTATACTAGCATCAGATGCATATGTCAATTTGATTGTATCACTGACAGTCTTAGTTGTTCCCTCTACAGGGCTTTTTGATCCCGTAGCTGTAGCAGTTACAGTGATTATTGTAGTTGTTCCAGCTATTGTACCTGCAGCCCAAGTAACAGTTGCCGTACCATCATCATTTCCTGTTACTGTTGCGGCATTATTACTAGAACTCCATACTATATCACTATAAGTAAAATAATCTTTACTTAGCAATGTTGATGTAACTGTATTATTACTAGCCGATAAATCAATACCTGGTGCAGGTGTATAATACAATGAAATAGAAAGATTACTTGTAGAAGTAAATGTTGCAGTATTACTTTCACCATTATCAATATACACAACGTCTATTGAATATGACTTATTGTTTCCATTACCAGAAATAGTAACTGTAATACTTCTTGCATTTGCATAACTTGTATTTTTTCCATATACAGTTGCACTTGTTAAAGTATAGCCACTAATATCCAAAGCTGAATTACTACTTGTCAAAGCAACTGAATTACCAGAAGTAACAGATATAGTTGAACTACCACTTCCTATAGTAGTTGAAGTATCTACAAGATAAGTTGTTGCAGTTATTGATAAGCTAGATGATTGCTGTTCACCGGGTCCTCCACCAGTACTACTTGTACTCCAAGTAATTGTAAAAGTTGAAAAACTTTCTACTGTAAATTCAGCTACAGCATCACTGATAGTTCCTGCTGAAGCATTTTGTGCATCAGCTACAAGTTCAGGAATGACGCTACTACCACTTTCTTCTAAGTGCTGTACTTCAATGGTAGATTCATCAGCATCATTAGGTATAATAGCAGATGCATCAATAGTCACCTTCACTTCTTCAGTAGGTTCTACTTCTTCACCATTTACCATAAATGAAATATCTAAAGCTGCCATATTTAGATCATCATCTAAATCAATCGCATTACTTGCTTCATTATATTCATTACTATTTTCATCAAAAAGAGTTGCTACTAATTCAGCATTTTCAGGTAAAGCATTAGAAGATGCTTCTACTGTTACTTTAACACCACTAGCTGTTGCTGTATAAGTAACAATTTCATTTACCTCTGCTTCTTCAGTAGCTTCTAGATCTTGTGAAGTTGCCTCATCAACTTCTTCATCTTCAGCTACTTCCTCATCAGCTTTCTCTTCATTTTCATCAAGATTTTCTTCATTCGTTTCAACGATTTCTTCAATGTCTTCATCACCCGCTACTTCAGTAGCATATGTTGTAAAGCCCGAAACATTGAGTAAAGAAATTGCTAAAACTAAAGATAAAATAATCTTGGTAAAATTAAACAATTTGTTTCTTGTTTTTTTTCTTCACAATTTTTTCCTCCCAAATTCATGAAATTTTATCGTATATATCATTAAATATATATCTTCTATATCGCCCATATGAGATGCCATCCTCTCTTCCCTTACTCACTATGACATCTATATACATTATTAACAGTCTCTTATAAATTGCCACTTAAACTCATAAACATCTTATATCCTCATACATCAACTCCACTTTATTCTCTTTACCTCATAAATATAAATAATCATTAACTATTAACAATCTAAATTAAAAAACTAAACGTTTATTTACTTTAAAATATTAAAAAAAATCTTGTTTATATCTCAGGTTGTATCTTAATCATTTGTTGACGTTTATAATCTATTTCCTCATTATAAACATCATCAATATTAATTTCTATTTTCGATATACCTAACATATTTAATATTGTATTGATACTTACGTTATTTTTAATACAATTATCTTTACAAGTATTTCTAAGCTTTCCATAGCTTATTTCAAAACCTAATTCTTGTCCTAATTGTTTTATCTTATTTTGATACGTTCTTTTAACGGGAAGTTTAAACGTACGGCTTAATAAATATAATTCATCATAATCATATTCAATATAACCTTTCAGATAATCAATGAGGAATGGTTGTAAAACGACTTGTCGTTTTTCTGGCCAAGATAATTCAACTGTATGAAATAACGTTTTTGAATCAGTATTTTGACGATTAACATTTCTTTGTACCTTTTTACTCACATCTATATAGCCTTCATCTAAATGAACATCTTTGATTTTTAAAGCACATATTTCTGAACTTCTAAGTCCTGTATATAATGCTAATAATATTGAAACACTTAATGAATCAATATGTAATAAACAATACTGATATAAAATATCTTCTTGTTCTTTAGTCAAATTTTCACTAGACTTGACTTCTTTGTCCAAATCAAGCCTTATCTTATTAAAATCAATAGATCGATAATTATATTCATTATGAGCATAGTCACATATAGAATTTAATATAAGTTTTATAAGATTAACCATATATGCTGATAAACCAGCATTATTTTGCAGATTTAGAAATTCTGCGATTTTAATAGGTGTAAGAGTTGACATAGGATTTTCTTTTAAAAATGGTAAAAGATATTTATTGATGATAGTTTCATATTTATCATAGGTTAGAGACTTGACTTCTTTTTCTTTAATCCTTAGCCATTGTTGACAAATGAGATTGTCATCAATCATTGCATTATCGAACCCCCTTTTTATTTGATTTATGCAACTGTCAAAAAGCATACTTTTGACAGCCCATTTCTTCCTATAATTATATATGATAAATTCTGCGAAATCAATACTTAACAACATTAATTTTTCACAAATGTATTTATTCTGTGATTAAAAAACACCCTTTTAGTTGGAAATCGAATTATTCTTAAAGCAAGTATTTGTTTTTATCCTAAATAAAAAAAGCCAATTTATTAGTTTATTGACAAAAAATATATTCGTAACCGTAAATTATGAAGGATTTTTTTGATAAAATATATGCTATAAGTTATTTTCCCAAGCAAAAAAGACAGTAAAACTGTCTTTATTTGTTCTCTAAGCATTTATCTTTATAATATTCTTCTTTAATATCAGTAAACTTTGGACAATAATCACTACTGTTACATTCTTGAAGATTTCTCAGTTCACGAGGTATAAAAGCTCTAATTTCTTCAGCATTATAACCAACTTGAAAGCGTCTTTCATCAATAATGATAGGTCGTTTTAAGATTGATGGATTTTCCTGAATAAAGTGAATCAGTTCATTGACTGACATATCTTCGATATCAACTTTGTTTTCTTTGATAATTTTTGATCTTTTAGATATGATATCATCTGTACCATTTTCACTACGTTCGAGCAGTTCTCTAAGTTCACCTTCTCTTAATAGTGTTGAAAAGATGTTCTTTTCAACATAAGGGATTTGATGCTCTTTAAGCCAAGCTTTTACTTTTCTACAAGAAGCACAGCTAGGTGCTGTATATATTCGAATCATAACATCATCTCCATTAGTAAGTATTATACAACTTTTTAGGTATTTGTAAATTTATTTTTTTGAAAGATATTGATTTTTCAATGAAAGGTCTATATAATAATGAAAACTAAGAAGGAATGAAGTAATTCATAGAATTGTTGAGAGAGCTTATGGGTGGTGTAAATAAGTCATGTATATGAATGAAATTGGGATTCTGGAGTTATAGATGGCATGAGTCATTTATCGTTGATCGCGTTAAGATGAGAGTGTATGCTTTGCATAAATAAAGGTGGTACCGCGCTTAGTCGTCCTTTGGTGGAGGACTTTTTTTATTTATAAGGAGGAATATTATGAAGAGAATGTTGAGTGGGATTAAGCCTACTGGGAGAGTGACTTTAGGAAATTATATTGGAGCTATTAAGCCTTTTGTTTCTTATCAGGATGAGTATGAGATGTTTATTTTTATTGCGAATTTACATTCTATGACAATTTATCAAGAACCAAAAGAATTAAGACAAAATACAAGAGATTTGATTGCTTTATATATTGCTGCAGGATTAGATCCTGAAAAAGTAACATTATTTTTACAATCAGATGTGTATGAACATGCCCAATTAGGATGGTATTTAGGTTGCATGGTTTCTATGGGTGAGTTATCAAGAATGACTCAATATAAGGATAAAGCTTCTAAGTTAGGTAAGGATGAAAGTATTGGTGCTGGTATTTTTAATTATCCTTCTTTAATGAACGCTGATATTTTATTATATGATCCTGATTATGTACCTGTTGGGGAAGATCAAAAACAACATGTAGAGTTATGTAGAGATATTGCTGAAAGATTTAATAAACGTTATAGTGAAACATTTAAAATACCTGAACCATTGGTATCTAAGGTTGGTGGTAGAATCATGGATTTACAAAATCCTACCAAAAAGATGTCAAAGAGTGAAGATGCTAATAAAGGTACTATTTATATTTTAGATGATATTAATGTTTCTAAGAAAAAGATTAAATCAGCAGTGACTGATAGTGATAGTCATATTCATTATGATCCTGTTAATAAACCTGGTATTTCTAATTTATTAGAGATTTATTCTATTATTTCTAATAGATCTATTGAAGATATTGAAAAACAATATGAAGGTTGTGGTTATGGTGTTTTTAAGACAGATTTAGCTGAAGTTGTTGGTGCCGAATTGGAACAGATTCAAACACGTTACAAAGAAATTACCACAGGTAGTTATTTAGATGATGTATTAGAAGCAGGAGCTGCTAAGGCAAGACCTATAGCTAGAAAGAAGTTAGCTAAGGTAGAAAGAAAAATTGGTATAACAATCAAAAAGAGATGATTCACAAATCATCTCTTTATTCGTCTAAGGCTGCCCCACTGGTTTCAATAATATGTTTCATCCAGTTATAAGATTTCTTCTTTGTACGTTTTAATGTACCATGACCTTTATCATCCATATCAACATAAATAAAACCATAACGTTTCTTCATTTCACCCGTAGATAATGATACCAAATCAATTGGTGCCCACATTGTATAACCAATACAATCTACACCATCAATATTAATCGCGTCAGCCATAGCTGATAAATGTTTTTGTAAATAATCAATACGATAATCATCTTCTACATATCCATTTTCATCAGCTTCATCAATAGCACCCATACCATTCTCTACAATGAATATTGGTTTTTGAATACGATCATAAATCTCATTCATGCAATATCTTAAACCTAAAGCATCAATAGGCCATCCCCATGGTGTATTTTCTAAATATGGATTAGGATTACCACCAACATTAAACCAAGGATCTCCTGCTTGAGTTGTATTAGATCGATAATATGAAAAAGACACAAAATCTAATTGACCTTCAAATAATATTTTCTTATCTTCTTCACTAATATCCAATGTTCCAACATTGTGATGATTCCATATTTCTTTTACATAAGGATGATAATATCCTCTTGCCATCGTATCAATAAAATACCAGTTCTCTCTTCTTTCTTGCATATGATGGAACATATCTTCTGGTTTACAAGTAGCTGGATATAACTCACTCATTGCATACATAGTTCCAAACATGCTGCCTTTCATCATTTCATGACCCATTTTAACTGCTTTCGCACTAGCCACAAACATATTATGTGCCCCTAAATATCTTGTATAGCCATCACTCTCTTGTTCCACAAGGTCCAAAACCTCTCACCGCATTAATTTCATTAAAAGTCAACCAATACTTACATCTATCCCCATATCTTTCAAATAATGTCTTACAATACTTTTCATAACAATCAATCACATGTCTTGATGCCCAACCATTATATTTTAAAGCTAATGCCATAGGCATCTCATCATGACAAATAGTAATAAGAGGTTGCATACCATATTTGACTAATTCATCTATTACATCATCATAAAACTTTAAACCTTCTTCATTAGGCGTTTCCTCATCCCCTGTAGGATAAATTCTACTCCAACAAATACTAAATCTAAAAACATTAAAACCCATACCTGCCATTAATTCAATATCTTCTTTATAATGATGATAAAAATCTACAGCCTTATGACTTGGATAATATTCATCATCTAAAAAAACAGGTACTGCTTCTTCAGGCACAGGATCAGCATAAAAAAATGAACTCTTTGGTTTAATAATTGTTCCATCGCTTAACTTCATAGTATGATGTCTAGGATTTTCCATAGATCCATCTGTTTCATAGTCATGTGATAGCAGTCCTCTACCACCTTCATTAAATCCGCCTTCATATTGAAAATCAGCTGTTGCACCACCCCATAAAAATCCATCTGGTAATCGACTCATATTGTTTCCTCCTTACTTTGATAATTCAATATTACAATTACATCATATTTTTGTCAAAATAATTTGTTTTTAATGAACATAATCTTACTTCTTTAATACCAATTCATCATATAATATTTCATGTAAAGAAGAATATCCCTTTTCTAAACGTTTCTTTAGTATAAGATAGTTATCCTGAGCATTATCTTCATGAATATGAAGTTCATCACATAGTTTTTCAAATAATTCATCATGAGTGATAAATATCTCATCTATCACTTCTTCAATACATAACTTCTTTAAGCGTTCATTTCTCGTTAAACCAAATTCTTTTTCATAAGCTTCTACAATAATATAATAAGCAAAACACGTTTCTTTTAATGTTTGAACAATAGTTAAAATTTTATCCTGTTGCTGATAAGACATGGTACCTCTTCTAAAGATTCTGTTATTTTTTAATTCTATGACTAAACTATAATGACCATCAGATACAATAAATGTATCATAATCATCATATAATAATTTCATTTGTGTATAGATAAAATCATGTAATTGTTTGGTCGATACTTTATAGATAGGTAAATAATTATATTGTTGATAAGTATCATTTTCTTCCCATTCATAGGGTTCAAATAATTCTTCATCATCATAGACATAATTAACAATAAACATATCAATTCCTCCACTATATTATTCTATGATTAGTATTTCTCAAAATATGTATATTTATAATTATTTCTATATTTTTTAGTGCTTTTCATATATAATAATGAAGAGGTGAATGTTGTGGAATTGATACAGAATATTTTGATTTATGCGATTTTAGGGGCTATTCAAGGTTTAAGTGAACCTATTCCTATTTCTAGTAGTGGGCATTTGGTTATTTTTAAGAGTATTTTTACTCATCTAGGTTGGAGTTTTCCTAGTACTGATATTACTTTCGAAGTTTTAGTGAATACGGGATCTTTACTTGCAATTATGTTTTATTATCGTAAGGATCTGATAAGATTGATTACTTCGTTTTTTACATATGTTTGTGTTCCTGAGCAACGAGATAATAAAATTAGGGATTTTCGTTATTGTATGTTACTTATAGTGGCAACTATTCCTGCAGCTATTGGCGGGGTTTTATTGAATGATTATATTGAAGTGGCTTTTTCTAATGTAAAGTTAGTAGGTTGTACTTTACTTGTTACAGCATGTTTTTTGATGCTCATTCATAAGAAAGGTTATAATGGCAGAAGACATAAAAAGAATTTGAATTTATGGGATGCCTTACGCATGGGAGCTTTTCAGTTATTGGCATTGTTGCCTGGTATATCTAGGAGTGGAGCGACTATTACAGGTGGTATTTTGGGAGATTTGGATCAAAAGACAGCAAGAGATTTTTCATTCTTTATGTTTATGCCAGTGAGTTTTGGTGCAATTATTTTAAAACTTGGTGATTTTCTAGCGAGTGATGTATTGGCAACGTTGTGGTTACCTTATTTGATTTCTTTTGTCGTGAGTGCTGTAGTAACTTATATTGCTTTACATATTTTATTTAGAATATTAAATAAAGGTAAGATGAATTATTTCTCTATATATTGTTTTGCGATGGGTTTGATTGCC
This sequence comes from Erysipelotrichaceae bacterium, assembly GCA_021200395.1. Taxonomy (GTDB): domain Bacteria; phylum Bacillota_I; class Bacilli_A; order Erysipelotrichales; family Coprobacillaceae; genus JAJQDJ01. The sequence goes on along the minus strand of JAJQGQ010000079.1, from coordinate 4,866 downwards.
TTAATATTACTATAAAAAATGCTTAGTTTGAACTAAGCATTTTTTAATTGAATTTCTTTTTGTCTAAGGAACATTTTAATAGCTCTATCTAAGATATTTTTTTGTCTTAGTATTTTAATATAATGACTATCTTCATTATCTAAATAATCAAGATTAATCCATATACAATCTTTTTCTCTTTGATCTTTGATAGGAAATAGTTCTTGACCATGCACATAAACAGGATTCTTATAACCTGTTTTCCCTTTGATTTTTATGGTATAGTCTTCTACCTTTTCATCTGAAACTTCACTATGGCCATCACCATAATAGATTCTAACACCATAATCATAACGTTCTAATAAAAGGGCAATTTGATTATTTGACGGCAATAACTTCAACTTCAATCAACGCTCCTTTAGGTAATTTAGCAACCTCAACAGCACTTCTAGCTGGATAAGGTTCTACAAAGTATTGCGCATATATTTCATTGACAGTGTTGAAATCACCCATATCATCTAAAAATACAGTTGTTTTAACCACATTGGAAAAATCCAATCCTTGGCTTTCTAAAAGACCTTTCACATTTTCAAAAGCCTGTTTAGCTTGACCTTCGATACCTCCTGGTGCCATTTCTCCAGTTTCTGGAATAAGTGGAACCTGACCTGAGAAAAAGATCATATTTCCTAAATCAATTCCTTGGCTATAAGGTCCAATAGCTCCTGGAGCCTTATCTGTCTTGACTACTTTCACCATATTTATTTCCTCCTTTATAGTCCTCATTTTATCATGATGAACATGGATAGGCAAAACTTTTGTTTTTATTTAAGATATTTTGTCACATTGTTGAAAGCAATTGATACATTGATGGTAATATTTTGTATTTAAAGTATTCGCAGAATTATTATTTTTGTCGTATTTTGTCAAATGATAGGAAAGCCTTACTTACTTGCATAATGATTGATAAATTTTTCTATATGTTTTAATGTACCAATTAAAACAACTTTATCATTGGCTTGAAATTGATAATTAGGATCTATATCAACAGTGACCTTCTTTTCTTGAATGAGTCCAACAATATTAATATGATATTTCTCTCTCACACGTAAATCAATAAGAGAGTGACCAATCATCTTATCACCAACCACAATTTCACTAATATCAATACCAGAATCCAAGCTAATAAAATCAACCAATTGCTTATTAATAAGCTTATTCGCTAATCTTAAAGCCATATCTTTTTCAGGATAAACAACTTGTGCCCCTAGTTTTTCTAATATTTCCCCATGAGCTTCATTTGTTGCTTTAGCAATCACTTCTTTAACACCTAAATGAATCACATTTAGTGTTGTCAAAATACTTGTTTCTAATTGACTACCCATACAGACAATAGCCACATCACAATCCTGAACCCCAATTTCTTCTAAAACCTTTTTACTCATACTGGTTGCTACATAAGCATAGTCACTATAATCTCTAAATTCTTTGACACGTTCTTCATCCATATCAATACCAATGACTTCTTTACCTGCTTCTGATAATGAAATCGCTAAAGCCATTCCAAATCGGCCTAAGCCAATGACTGCAAAACTATTATTCATATTATCACCTATCCTATCATAATATCTTCTTGACTATAATGAACCTCAGATAACTCTTTACGTCCACCAATAGTTAAAATACTCCATGCTCCTACTCTACCTGTAAACATCGTTATCATCAATACGACCTTTGAACCATTACTTAACAAACTTGTAATGCCTGTTGATAAACCCGTGGTACTAAAAGCTGATACACTTTCAAATAATACTTGTGACATAGAAAGTTCAGGATTAAATAAGGATACAAAATAAGTACACAATAACACAACACCTAATGATATACCTAATAAAACAAAAGCATGTTGAACAATCAATTCATCAATTTCTCTTTTAAAAGCAACACAATGCGTATGTAAAATAGTACTCTTAATTTCACATGCTATAACAAATATCGTCGTCGTTTTTAAGCCACCACCAGTAGAACCAGATGATGCCCCAATAAACATAAGTATCATCATAATCATGAGTCCTGCATTAGAAAAATCTCCTAAATTATAGGTTGCAAAGCCTGCTGTTCTAGCCGTCACACTTTGAAAGAAAGCACCAACCCATGTTATATTTTCACTCCATTTTAAAAGAATCATACCGCCAAATATTAAAACTGTCGTCGTCGTTATAACAGCTTTTGCTTGAAGTGATAAATGATGAAAATCTTTCTTACGATAAACATCAATCATAACCATAAAACCAATACCGCCCAATATAATCATGATTGCTGTAATAATATTTAAATAAATATTATTTTGATATTGGATCAAGCTCGAATTACCAATAATATCAAAACCAGCATTATTAAAAGCTGCTATCGCATGAAAAATACTTATCCCTATAGCTTCTAAAAACGAATAATCCTGAATAAACACCACCAGTGAAAGTAAAGCACCAATCCCCTCAATCACAAAAGTAATCTTCAAAACCATTCTCACTAAAGCCACCAATCCCTGATAACTATTCACATTCCACGATTCCTTAATCAATTGCCTTTGATAAATACCAATACGTCTACCCAAAAACAAAGCCAATGAAACGCCCATACAAGCGACGCCTAAGCCACCAATTTGAATCAAAATAGCTATCACAATCTCACCAAAAATATTAAAGGTAGCAGATGTATCAACAACGACCAAACCTGTGACACAAACAGCACTCACTGAAGTAAATAAGGCATCAATATATGATAACGAAACATTACCACTATGAGTTATTGGTAATACTAATAAAATACTCCCAATAAAGATAATACCTAAAAAGCCTAATATAATCATTTGTACTGGTCTTATTCTTTTTATCATAATGAGCCTCCTAACAAAAAACATTATAACATAAAAATAAAGAAAGCATCAGCTTTCTTTATCTTAAATTAATTCATTTCTTGTGCTTCTACCATTTTCATAGCAGATCTTACTTCATTGATCTTATAAATACTTTGAGCAATATTTAAGCTATGATCACCAATTCTTTCGTAATCGGTTAAGATTTTAGTGAAGACAACACTGTTTTCAGTTGAACATTCTTTATTTCTTAAACGAATGAGTTGATTGACTGAAAATTCATTATGTGTTTTATCAATACTTTCTTCAATGACGTCAACTTTATCAATAATATGTTTAAAATCGACGTAATTCATAATTTTTAATTCTTCTAATATATGGGTACATAAACTACTCATAACATTAATTTCATTCAAGGCTTCTTTAGAAAAGTGTCGATCTTCTTTATCAAGTAATTGGGCACGTTGAGCAATGTTAACTGCATGGTCTCCTATTCTTTCTAAATCAGCAGAACATTTCATAAATATTGCAATACCTGCCGCACTATCTTGAGGGATATCACTTGATATAGCAATAGTTGTATAATCAACAATTTCTTTATTAAGATAATTGATATAATCTTCATTTTTAAGGAGCTTCTCATATTTTTCTTCTTTAAATTCAGCAATCAATTCAAATGATTTTCTGACATTATCTAAAGCAACATTAAGCATATTTTGCATTTCATTGAATAATTGTGTATTTGCAATTGTTCCTACACCTAAACGATATTCACTTGTAAAGATACTTTTATCTAAGTATTCTGTATCCATTCTTCCATCTTCCCCTTTTCTTTCAGGTAAGATTAAATAAGATAGATTCACTAATTGTTTACCGATAGGCAATAAGAGTAAAGTTGTTGCGATATTGAATACTGTATGGACATTAGCAATCTGTGCAGATACATTAGGTGTTAATGATTCCATAATTGATACAAATGGTGTTACCATACTTAATACGACAAATATAACTATACCGATAATATTAAATGACAAGTGAATGACAGTTGCACGTTTGGCATTACGATTAGCACCAATAGAAGCTAATACAGAAGTTATACAAGTTCCTATATTTTGTCCAAATAATACATATACAGCTTGTGGTAAACCTATAACTCCACTAACAGCTAATGCTTGCATAACACCGACAGATGCAGAAGATGATTGGATAACAGCTGTAAATAAAGCCCCAACAATAATACCAATCAATGGATTTTCAAAAGAACTAACGAGACTCACAAAGACTTCAGAATCACGTAATGGAACCATCGCTGAAGACATCATTTCCATCCCCATAAATAATATACCTAGTCCAGCAATAACTTGACCTATTGCATCTGTTTTCGTATTTTTCACAAATGCTATTAAAGCCACACCTATAAAAGCTATAATAGGTGCAAATTCCGTAATATTTAAAGCTATTAATTGTCCTGTAATTGTTGTACCAACATTGGCTCCCATAATAACCCAAACAGCATTTTGCAGATTCATCAATCCCGCATTAACAAAGCCAACAACCATAACTGTTGTTGCTGAAGATGATTGAATAACAGCTGTAATCAAAGCTCCAACCCCAATACCTAAGAAACGATTTGTAGTTAGTTTTTCTAATATTGTTTTCATTCTATCGCCTGCGGCCAATTCCAAGCCATCAGACATCATATTCATACCGTAAAGAAATAATGCTAATCCTCCTAGTAAGGAGAAAAAGTTAGTGAGTTCCATAATATAAGCCTCCTCGTTCACAAAAAATTTAACATAGAATTTATATAATGTAAATATACCCACTCAAATCTTAACATAAACTTTACATTACTTTGCCAAAAATGAAAATGTACATAATCAAAATTATGTACATTTTATATTTATAATTGTTGATAACACCACTTTTTAATTAAGGATGTTATGATTATATGACCTATGATAATCATTGTTGCAATAATATATTCCATAATATTCTCCTCGGTTAGTTTAAAC
>JAJQGQ010000057.1 GCA_021200395.1 Erysipelotrichaceae bacterium | reverse complement strand
TTTACCCGAACAAAATTGCATTACTTATCGGGACCCGAACAAAATTTGATTACCCGAAAATTAAAAGCAATTCATCATTGAATTGCTTTTTTATGAATATATATATATATATATATTTCCTATCACATAACACTATCTCTGGTGAAATTGGACAACCACCCATACATATGTTTTTCTTTGAACAATGAGGACAGGCATTTCTCATAGTATTTCTAAAATCTTCAAACTGAGATGAATCCCAAGCTTGTTGAATCGTATATGTATTTAGATCAACTGACCATTTTTGATCCTGATTATCAAAACAACAAGGAAGCATCTTCATATCTGATGTAATATAAGCTGACCATCTTGCTCCTTCACACGTGTCTAAACTTTTCATATCAATGGAATGAGTCATATTAATAATTCCTGGAATACTACATGAATCAAAACCTATTTTAAACGGATATTCTTTTTCATCAATGAGTTTGAAAAATTCTTTGCCCTTAGAATCATCATATTTCAAAATATTGTCATATGTTCCTAAACCAATGGGTTTATGAAGTAAAAATATAATAGCATTTATCCCATTAGGAAATTCATTATGTTCTAATCTTTGTATAGCTTCATCTATTGTTTGATTATTTAAAACATAATGAATATTGGTTTTAACCTTTGCATCTAATAACATATGAATAGCCTCTATTGTATAAACACTTCGATACCAACTAATAGCTACTGCACCACAATACTGCTTGCATAATTCTACAATCTTTTCATTAAAGCCAAAACCAGATGAAGTAAAATTTGGCACAATGTGATTATATCTACACAATTCTAATATTTCTTGGAAATTCTCATGTTGGTCAGGATCACCACGACCACCCAAAGCTATCTGAAACACTTTACCTTTACATTGTTCTATAATTTTTTTAAAATTATCAATACTCATATTATCTTCATATTGATTTAAACCATTTTGATAACACTCAACGCCTGCTTTCAAACATAAACCACTCATACCATGAATACAATGACCCATAATACCTATATCTAATAATTCAGGAAAAGATGCCATAAACGGATCTATATTTGTATCCTTCCCGTCTTCTAAAATGCCTGATCTCATATAAAATCCAGTACGTTCATCAAAATATGAAATGTACTGATATTGCTTATCATATTTTTGTAACATATGTTAATAATCCAATCGTGTATCAATAGCAATAAAATTATCAGGATCAGCTTCTTTTTGTTTATCAGTCAATTCCTTTTTTTACCAATAACAAAACTACTGCCACTTGAATTTGTTACAAAATCTGTTCTTATTTTCATATAAGTATCTCTTTATACTATTATTCTATCAATATATAAAAAGAAGTCATTGAACATGTAGTTCAACGACAAAATTGAAAACTTAGATATAATTTAGTGGAATAATTGCTTTTATCACCGATAATAATATCATCAATAGATACATTAAAAAGATAACTTAATGCATAAAAATGATCAATAGTAGGGATACTTCTACCACTAAACCAGCGATAAATACTTTGGACACAGGATAAAGATAAATACTCTTGAATATCTAAAGGTGTTAAATGATTTAATATCATTAATTCTTTAATCCTTTGACCTGTTTTTTGAGTATCAATAGTAGGATACATTGCATCACGCCTTTCTGTAAGATCATTATATATCTTACAGCAATTATTTGCAATGAATTATTTTTCTGGTTTTATCTTAAAAATTCATAAACCAATACTCATCACCATCATCAAAAGCTTCTAAACAATCAATCCAAGATTGTTTATTTTCTTTAATAGTGAGTAATAATTCCTTATAATCTTCTGCCTTAATATAACCATAATCTAACATCAATTTATAAAACTTCTTTAAACTAGCACAATTACTGTTAATCGAATCCTTAGTTGCCCACATAGCTTTTCTAATAAACCAATCACCTAAGAAATCATCAACTCTACAGCAACCATCCTCCATCTTTACTGGTTCATAGTATGTCAAGAAATCATTAAGATAAAAATCAATATTATTCATATGTTTTCTAATTGTTTTCTTAACTAAACCAGCATTAATCAATGATTGTTCAAATAAATCTAAATACTTCTCATTTTCTTTTCTAATTTCATTAGCTAATTTTTCATGTTCTTCAAAGTCCATAATAATCTCCTATAATATCTTCTTTAATGTTTCTATCAATGTTTCCATTTGTGATTGTGTACCAATGGTAATACGTAAATATTGATCGATTCTATCTTTTGAAAAATGTCTGACTAATATTTTATTTTCTCTTAATTGCTGAAATAATACATTAGCATCATAATCAGGATGTTTGACAAAAATAAAGTTAGAGTAAGAATCTGTCATGACAAATCCTAATTTTTTTAATTCATCTTTTGTATATTCTCTTGTATTAATGATCTTTTTTGCATTTTCCTTAATATAATCACTATCTGCAATACTGGCTTTACCTATCACTTGAGCTAAACTATCAATTGGATAAGAATTAAATGAATTCTTTACATCATATAATTTAGAAATAATCTCTCTATTACCTAATGCCACACCCAAACGAATACCAGCTAAAGATCTAAATTTAGAGAATGTTTGAATAATTAATAGATTATCATACTTCTTTAATAAATTCTTCGCACTTTCACCGCCAAAATCAATATAAGCCTCATCAATGACTACAATACTATCAGTATTATGTTTTAATAAATCTTCAATAAAATCAACACTTACCAAATTCCCTGTAGGAGCATTAGGATTAGGAAAGATAATACCACAATTAGGTTGATAATAATCTTCTTTAACAATTTCAAAATGATCATTTAAAGGTATTTCCTTATAATCAATCCCATATAATTCACAATACACTGGATAAAATGAATAACTAATATCTGGAAATAATAATGGATCATTACCATTAAAAAAAGTTAAAAAAGTT
>JAJQGQ010000231.1 GCA_021200395.1 Erysipelotrichaceae bacterium | reverse complement strand
CTAATAATTTATATTGAAATTCTTTCATTTTTATTTCCTCCTTATATTTTACCTTGAATAATAAATGAACTCCAATCTTCTATTTCATTATAATTTTTTATAAGATTTCCTTTTTGTAAAGATAAATCGATTTTAAAAGTCAATCTTTCTAGTAATTGTTCAAGATAATCCTGATTTAATTTATGATTTTCTTCATTAAATATATTCTAATAATCTTCTTTTAACAATTGTAATTGTTTAATACCATTTTGAACATTATTTTAATAAGAAATTAAATAATTCTTTGTATCCTTTAAAGCCTGATATGGATGTAAGCCATCATAATATCTAAAATAAACTTTTACAAATATAGCAGCATTATCATCATCCACTTCATCCAATGTAATCAACAAAGACTTTGCTCCAGCCAGCTCAAAAGCACGTCTTAAACCATAAATACCTTCATTATCGATTGTTGTTCCTTTAGCTGTAGAGCAAGCAGATAACACGACTAAATCCGTACCACTCAAATCCATAAACTGTATATCATTAGCACTTACATATCCTTCACCATATTGATGATCAATAACTTCACCCTGACTTATATTATTAAATCCTGATAAATATAAGACACCTTTTAACATTGGATTATCTGTAACTAAATTATCTAAGTAACCACCATGCGTTGATATATGAAGTATCTTAGGATTTTTTATGGAAAGAAAATTATCATAATTGGCTTGATATCTTTCATAAATCTTTAAATTCATGTATTTATTTTTCAAATACTTTTCTTCTATAAAGCCACCAAACAAATTATTTCTTTTATTGCCTTTTAAGTTATCATCATCAAAAGTATCACTATTAATATTAAAATCAGGACAAACAATGGATACACATTCTTTACCTTCATTATTATTTTGATATAGTAAACTTTTAACAGATGATAAATAACTGATATTATATTGTGGTAATATTTTTTCAAAAGAAACATGATACAATTCACCATCAGGACATACATAAATATGTTTAAAATAATTATTTTTTCCATATAGTAATTGTAATATTTCTTCATTACCTTTTATACTTGGTATTTGAAGTGTTCTTAAATAATTCTTTGTAAGAAACATAACTCCATATTGATTATCACATTGATAATAATCAAATATCATAAAATTATCTGGTAAGATTTGTTGGATAGCAGCAACAGTGATTTGTTTTATTGAGAATGTTTCTTTGTTTTGCTTCATATATTCTATATCAAATAGAATATTTTTATATTGAATAAGTAAATCATAATCTTCTTCGATAATACAAGGTTTCATGGCTTGATGAAATAGTAATTTCACAAATTCATGATATACATATTTCTCATTATTTAAGTATTCGCGTAATACTTTTTTATCTTCGATTGCATCAATATTATTTAAACTCTTCATAAATTCTAAAAGATATATACGACAGTATTCAAATTTTTTTACACTTTGTTTAGCATCACTATAATATCTAATAAGACTTGCAAGTATATTTAAAGTAAATGGATGCGATGCACCTAAATTGTTTTGCGATTTTTGGTATGCTTCCTTACCATAATGAATCGCTTTATTTAAAGCATGAGCATGATAATATATGGTACTTATATTAGATATGGTTTCTAAAACAATCATATGATTTTCATTGAATACTGTTGTGGCTTTTTCATATGCTTCCCATCCATATTGTAAAGCTTTCTCACAATCACTAGCACTATAATAAATGGCTAAATTCGTTAAAAACATAATAGTTTCAGGACGATTTTCTCCTAATATAGTTTTAGCTTCTTCATAATATTCTTTACCATACGTAAGTGTATGAGAATTATCTCCCATTGCATAATATATGATTGTTAAATTATTAAGACATGTAAGTACATTTGGATGATGCAATCCTAAAACAAGTTTGTTTTGCTCATAGGCTTCTTGCCCATATTTTAAAGCATTATCAAGATCACCTAATGATAAATAAATTGTCACTAAATTTCCTAGTGTTTTAAGTGTATCTGGGTGATTTTCGGTTAATAATTCTTTTTGTTTTTGATAAGCTTTTTTGGCACTTTGAAGGGCTTTTTGATAGTCTCCTAAATAATAATAAATCATAGCTAAGTTATTTAAAATAGTCATAGCTTGTTGATTTTCACCATATAATTCTATTTGTTTATGATAACTTTTTTCACAATATATTAATGCCTGATGATAATCACTGATAGAAGTATAATAAATAGCAAGATTATTTAATGTAGTAAGTGTATCTGGATGATTTTCACCTAATATTTTCTTTTGACCTTCATAACTTTCTAATCCATACTTAATAGCTTCATTATATTTTCCTAGATTAGCATAATACATAGCTAGATTACTTGTATATACAAAAGTATCTTGATCATCTGCTTTTTGATGTCTCACATAACATTCTATACCATACATAATAGCTTTGTTATAATCACCTATATTACTATAATAATTCGCAAGATTACTTAAAACTGGCACAATTAAGGATTCATCTATTTCTTTTGATGATTTTATTATTTCATAACATTTTAATCCATATTCTAAAGCTTTTTGATAATCACCTAACTTATCAAAGTATAACGAAATATTATTCAAAGATTGAATTTTTTCTTCATCATCGATATATAATTGATTTTCATATCTTTCTAACTCATAATTTAAAGCATTCTTATAATCATTACTACAATCATAATAATAAATAAGATTATCTAAAGATGCTAGAGTATCAGGATGCTCACTACCTAGTGTTTTCTTTCTATTTTCATAACATAATTTTTCATATTTTATAGCATTATCATAATCATTTAACTGACTATAAAAATGAGCTATATTATCTAAAGAAGTATAACCATCTATATCATCATTACAAATTAACATATTATAATAAACATATATTTGTTCAATAAAAATAGCTAATTCATATAATTC
>JAJQGQ010000086.1 GCA_021200395.1 Erysipelotrichaceae bacterium | reverse complement strand
ACACCTTTTATAGAAGCCCATGTCAATGGCTTTTACGAAGAAATCCATGGAGAACTAGCTTTGTTATTATCAACAGTACTTAAAGATAATCAATATCTAGAACTTGCTATGATAACAGGTATACAAAGAGTTGCCAAAGAAAGTATTTTTTCAAAATTAAACAATCCAGCAATTTGCACTATGGCTGATGATAAATATTCCCAGTATTTTGGCTTTACGAAAGACGAAACAAAACAACTGTTGGAATATTATGATTTGGAATTAAACGAAGAGGTCAGGAATATGTATGATGGTTATCATATCGGAAACAGTGAAGTATATAATCCATGGTCTATTCTCAATTATGCTTCTAATCACAAATTGAAAGCATACTGGGTTAATACTAGTGCCAATACTATGATTGTGAATGCAATGAAAGATGCTGATATATCATTCAATGATGAATTTGAATCATTAATAGAAAATGGTTATCTTGAAACCAACGTAAATATGGAAACAAGCTTTTATGAGCAGTCTGAAACAGATACTTTGTGGGGATTATTTATCAATGCTGGTTATTTAACAATTACTGATGAAAATGAATTTGAGGAATATCGTATTGAAATACCTAACAATGAAGTTGTTAAAGAATTTAAATCGTTGGTTGCAAGCTATTTGAAAGTATCCAGCAGATTGTTATCTAAACTTGCCAACAGTCTTTTAAAGGAAAATCCAAATGAATTTCTTAAAGCTTATCAGGATATTTTATTAATACCATCCTATTATGACTATGAGAGTGAAAACAGTTATCATATGTTATTTCTTTCTTTGTGTTTGTATCTTCAAGGAACACACGAACCTTTATCAAATAGGGAAATGGGATATAGAAGAACTGATATTGTACTAGAATCAAAAACACCTAGATATCCATCATATGTGTTTGAATTTAAATATAGTAAAGATGAAAAAGATAATTTAGATAAGCTTGCTGATGATGCCTATCAACAAATCATTAGAGAAAAATATGATGCACCTTTAAAAGGCAGAGTTATTCTCATTGGATTTGGACATTATCTCAAAAAAGTTGCTATGAAATGGATTGTTAGAGAATAAATTGTAGTTTTCAAATATTCTTTTAATGTATTATTACATCAATATGTATCCCAAAATAAAACCCAATTATCATAAAAGCATTTAAAGAAATCAACAAGTTTTATAAATGGAAGATTTATACCTTGACATAAGTCTTCTTTTTTTTGTTATGAGCTAAAACTAACTGGATGTTCATATATTTTATATAAGCATTTTTCGTCCATTTCAGCCCTTCTTTTCAAAATAAAAAGAGGATCACTGATAAGTAATCCTCGTCGTTATAAACATTATATATTAACAATGCTTTTTACTCTTTAATTAAATGCAAAGATTTTTTGAGAAATCGTATAACCAATAGTAATAGCCTTTCTACCTGCTTTACTATCCATTTCCATAAATGTTCCTAATGCTGTGTGTTTAACAGCTTTATAAAGATCTTTATTTTGATTTTTTAAATAAGCCCATAATTCTCTACGTTTTTCAAGATTTTCTTCAGTATTAGATTTAACACATAAAGCACTTGAAACTGTCATAATCATTGATAAATATTTTACCATATAATTTCTCAATTTTCGACTCTTCAAGTTCATAACATCACAACAATCTATCATTATTTTTGTGACTTTTAATTGTTGATCAATACGTGAAATCATAACCTTTTCGTTAACAGATTGATCTTCTCTACCGATAAAATATCTATATAAATCAACATTAAGATAATAAAGTGTTGTCACATATGGTAATGGTTCATAGACAAATAAATTATCTACATAGAATGTGTGTTTTGGTAATTCTAGGTTACAGTTTCTTAATAATTGTGTTCTATAGATAACACTATGCATTAATAGATTTTGTTGTGGATAAAAGTGTTTAACATCATACCATCTAAATACTCTATCTTGTGGTAATGCATTGGTATATTTAATAACTGATGATTTATTTTCACTAGGTTTTTCATAAACATAGTTTGCAATCATCATATCAACATCTTCATCTTTACTATGTAGTTTTTTAATAGTATTAACAACCTTTACTAATGCAGATTGTTCAAACCAGTCATCACTATCTAGTACTTTAAAATAGAGACCTGTTGCATGTCTTAAACCAGTATTGACAGCTTCACCATGACCTCCATTTTTTTGATGAATACAACGAATAGTATCAGGATACATCTTAACATAGGATGCTCCTATTTCAGCTGTATTATCTGTTGAACCATCATCAACAATAATGATTTCTATATCATCTTTAAGAATCAAACATGATTCAATCGCTTTATTCATATATTCTCCACTATTATAACATGGAATTGCAACTGTTAAATATTTCATCTTTTCCTCCTTAATCGTTGACTATTTTAACATAAAAATATATCGATGTAAACGTGTTATTTTTTTGCTTCTAATAACTTTAAGAATTCCATTTCTTTAATAATATGTAAATCCTGACCTTGTTTCATAAGTTTTAAAGCTTTCATAACTTTCTTGTTTTCCTTGCCAAAACGGACCTTCTTATATCCTTGATCACCAATAACTAAATAATTTGTTTGAGTTGAAACGCTATGCATTGGCAAGGCACTCACTTCTTTAGCTTTTTGAGCTAATACTTCTTTAGGCATCGATAGCTTACCTGTAAAACATACTGATTGATGATACAACAAAGCATCCTCTCTAGCTACCATATCTAATAATTGATGAGCTGATTCTGGAGAAATAATATTACGATAGTAATTTTCTTTCATTTCACCAAAATCTAAATGAAAATGTTTATGCAATTGATGTAAAGTATCAACTCCTTGTTGTTTCATCATAGCTACTAAAATATGAGCACATGCTAAAGCATCACCCATAGCTTGATGTGCTTCAAAAATATAACCTATCATATTAGAT
>JAJQGQ010000192.1 GCA_021200395.1 Erysipelotrichaceae bacterium | reverse complement strand
TTTTTGATGCTCTCTAATATAATATTCTACTTTTGCCTTGTAATTTTTTAAATCATCATTTTGTAAATTAGAAAAATTCCAACTAAAAGTTAAAATATCATCATCTAAATTCGTCTTATATTGTCTATGACATTTTGGAATATATTTAATCAGATCTCTTATATTCTTTCTAATCACTTCAAAATCATGAATATGAGCATTATCAAGATAATCAGTATGTAATATCTTATTAATCAAATCTCTTTGAACTTGAATTTCTGGAATATTAGATATATTTTCCAAACTCATGACTTTCTTGATTAAATCACTACGTGCCTTACCATACTTATTTCCTACTAACGAAGCTAGCTCTATTCCATACATTAAAGCATCAAAGCGAACAGCATTTACCTCATCTTGATCAGGAATAATCAGCATAGCTAATTCTTCACTAACGTTTAAAGTATCTTCATATGTTAATCCATTATAATTATTAGCATCAGAATATCGATCTACATATTTTATATGCTGACGAACTGCAAAGTTTTCTGTATTTAATTCTCTTACTTTTTTCACCATTTCATTAATCAATGATTCTCTAAATGATTGCAATTCCGCTGTTTGATATGCTATATCTTGTAACTTATAAACCATCTCAAACTTTAAAGTAAATATTCTGCCCTGTAAGGCAATCATATTGGCACTAGCTTTACCTGGGTTAATCCTGAAGAATTCAAAATTTCCACAGAAATCAAAAATATAAAATTTATCTTTATCTTTGCCATCAATTAAATTAGGACATAACCTTGTGCCTCTACCAATCATTTGCCAAAATTTAGCCTTACTCATCACCTTTTTAAAAAATACTAAGTTTACAACACTAGGTATATCTATACCTGTATCTAACATATCGACAGATATTGCGATTTGAGGTAATTTATTTTCATCTGAAAAATTATCAATAATACTCTGTGAAAACTTTACATGGTTATCTATTACTTCTGCATATCCATTGAGATGTGGATACATTTTATTAAAAATATCATATATTCTCTCGGCATGATTATGATTTCTCGCAAATATGATGGTTTTCCCTATTTTTTGACCATAATCAATATATATGCCATCTTCCATAAGCGTATTTAATGCTTTTTTTATTGTATCCTCATTAAATACCCAAGAATTAAGTGCTGATGAGTTAATTTTTTCTGGAATGTAACCATCTTCTTCTACAAAAGTTTTTTCATATTCCTCTTTATCCTCTTCTGACAAATCATCATATACAATACCTTCACTTATAAATTTCAATTCTGTTTCTGCCGATAAATAATCAACCAAATAGCCATCTTTCACTGCTTGTGCCAATTCATATCCATAAGTTGGAACACCATTTTCCAAATCAAATATCTCATAAGTATTCTTATCAACATCATCCTTTGGAGTTGCTGTTAAACCTATAAGAAGACTATCAAAATACGTAAAAATATCTTTATACTTATTATAAATTGAACGATGTGCCTCATCACAAATAATGAGATCAAAATGACCACTTGTATATAATTTTTGATTTTCTACTTTAACTGTATCAATACAATTCATCATTGTTTGATAAGTAGAAAATACAGCATGTGCGTTATAATTATCCTTATCTTCCACAAGATTAGTAGCAGATAAATTAGGAAGCATATTCACAAAACTCCTTTTTGCTTGAGTAACCAATGAATTTCTATCAGCTAAAAATAATATATTTTTAATCCAACCAGCTTCTAATAAGATTTTTACCAATCCAATAACAGTTCTTGTCTTTCCTGAACCAGTCGCCATCACCAACAATGCTTTTCTCCTGTTTTTTTCATCCAAACTTTCACATACAGCTTTAACAGCAGCTTGCTGATAATACCTACCTGCTATGTTTAAATCTACTTGAAAATTATTAAGATGTATCCTTGTTCTTCTTAAATTGAACAATTTTTCAATATCTCTTTTAGAATAAAATGTTGCTACTTTTCTCTCTGGATATTGTTGATCATTAATACGTGTATCAAAGCCATTTGTTAAAAAAACAATAGGACAACGCTTATATTGTTTTTCTAATAAATCAGCATACAGTTGAGCTTGCTTTCTACCACTAGCTACATCAACGCATGTTTTCTTAGCTTCTATAACAGCTAAGGGATTATGAGAATCATCGTATAAAACATAATCAGCATAACCTATACCTGACTTATTAGGCATTCCTCTAACTTCTACTTCATTAATCCAATCTTTTCCCTCTATCCATCCAGCATCTCTAAGCATTGAATCAATATAAAGTTTCCTGGTTTCATATTCACTAATATTTAATGGCTTAGGTACATAAGAGTGAATTTGTTCTTCCCTACGACTTGTTAATTCTGCTTTTAACCTTTTATTTTCTTGAATGAGCGTATCTAATTCTATTTCATTAATAGTAGTTTCTTGTATTTCTTCTTTTTCATTCAGTTCTAATAAAGATTTATCAAATGTCCTAGATTCATACTTCTTTCCATAACAATAACTTATGAAATCCATAAAATAGAATAAATTTTCTAAACATAGCATAGCCACGTCATTAGATAATTTGGTTGTACCATGAGCTGCAATATTACCATTTACTCGAATAAAATCCAATCGCCTGTATAAATCATCTTCAATAATATCCCTAAATTCTTCAGTCCTCATTAAACTTACTAACTTTTCTTGATATGGTATTTTTAATTTATCATCTACTGAATACATCCATTTAATGGCAGACTCCATTGCTCTACGGCAATTAAGTATACATGTGATTGCATCTATTTGATATGTTTTTTCAGCAATAATTGCTATATCAGAAAAACTATCAAACTGTGATTCTTCTCTTAAATAATCAAAATTAGTCATTGTAATCACTTCCTTTCTATTATTTTAACATATTTATCACCATAATAATTGAATATTTCAATTTATCTACGCTTTGTACAAA
>JAJQGQ010000016.1 GCA_021200395.1 Erysipelotrichaceae bacterium | reverse complement strand
CCCCATAAATTTTGAGTGCCTATCGATTTCCCAAGTTATTTGAGAACATCAAAATTTCCCATCCTTTGATATGATATATCAAAGGATGGGATTTTTATGAAAATATGTCGTCAATGTGGTGCAGAAGTGAGTGATGATAGTCTTTATTGTAAGAATTGTGGAGCAAAACAAGAGGAAATTACTCAAAATCAGTTGTTTGTGAAAATAAAAAATTATTACAACCATATAAATAATTATTTAACTACCAAAAATATTCAAAAAAAACATGTGTTACTTATTGGTATTATGATAATTGCTAGTTTAGCTATGATAACAGTTTATACAAATACATTAACTGCAAAAGAAAAATATGCTATGCAGATGGTAGAACGCTATCAGGATATGTTAAAGGATCCTGATTCAATGATTCTTAGAAGTGATGTAATTATTATCGATGGTTATAATTATGATGACGAATATCATACTTATTGTTTCTTTGTTGCAAGTGGTACCAATAGTTTTGGTGCTTCAGTTCAATCTTTAGTATCATTTAGAGATAATACTTTTTTTGATGATGTGAATGATGATCTCGATTATAGTGATTTTGATTCTTGGAATGAATATATGAATTATCTAGATACCAAACTGGTATATTTAGATTATAAGATATATGGCGAAAATATGTGCGATAGTGTAGATGATTATAATTATATAAGTTGTGATATAGTTGATTCTAAAGTAGTTGGAAAAAAACTTAATATTTCTTTTACAGAATAAAGCACTTGGATTAACCAAGTGCTTTAAAATTTCTGCTAAATTCTTGATAATTGTAATCTTTTTTAGGATTACATAATACGGCAAAATCAATAGATTCAAATATTTGATTACTGTTAAAATCTTGAATCACTTTATAAAACATATCAGAAACAATAGCTGCATCATTTCCATATACCCCACATCCAAAAGCGCCAAGAATCAAATGATGATAATTTTGTGATGCTGCAACAACCAACATACCTTGTATACGTTTATAAAGCAATGCTTCGTATTCCTCTTGTGACATTCCTTCTAATCCCAAACGAATCATAGGGGCACCACAACTCATAACAGCTATTTCAAACGGCTCATCAAGCAATGCAAAAGATGTATCTTTGATTACCTCTACATTAGGTGATATCATAATAGCATTTGAACCCATACGTGTTTTTAGACTCTTATTATATTCATAATATTTTTTGGCATCATCACTTTCTAAAGATAATAATAAAGATGTTCTTTGACAAAGATTTTCTTCTTGTGCACTTGCTCCTTTTCTAGTGCGACCACCAGGTTCTGTTGCACTAGCCAAATTTAATACCAGAACTTTGTCATGATTATCTAAATTCTGATTTATATTTTTAGCAAGTGTAAGTGCGTCAACATTTTCACAATTGTAAGTACAATTTGTATTATTTTTTCTTTCAATTTTTGATAATGAATCAATATCATCAGGTAAAAATACCTGTATTTTCTTTAAATCTTCATAACTTGAATGTAATTGTACCTCTTGATTATCTTTTATATAACTTCCTTTTTCTATAATATCTAATGTATCATCTAATATTTGAATATTTCTTTGTCTCTTCATTTCTTTTTGTTGTTCTTTTTCTTTGATTTCTTCTTCCGTTAAACCTTTATACTCTTCTTCTCGCATTTTTTTGGCAAGCTGTTTTAATTTTTCTTCTTCTGTTAATTCTTGTTCAGCCATTTTTTTCATACCTCTCTTTTAATTGCTTAAACACTGTATCACTTTCTTCTCTTATATTTAAATCAGCAATACTATCAAAACCAGTATGTCCTGGATTGATTTGTACAATAACAGCATCTCTTCTGCGATAATTCCAATAAGCATTTCCATAATAACCATTTGTTCCTATAATAAGCAACATATCAGCTACAGAAATCCATTCTTGAGCTTTAACCACCGCCTCCTCATACAAACCAATACCACTATAAAGCTCATATGGCATAATAATCCCACCACATACTTCACATTGAGGCATTTTATCAAGTGGTTGATTCCAAATCTCATAACCATCATAATGACGACCACATTTACTGCAGCGATTTACCTGAAAACCACCTTGAATCTCAGCAACATTCTTTGATCCTGCAATAGTATGCTTACAATCTTCATTAGTAGTGATAATTCCAATAATTTTACCAGCTTTTTCTAAATCAGCTAACGCATAATGACTAAAACTTGGTTGGTAACGAAACATAGCATCAAGATAATCTTTAAAAAACGAATCATACATCTTTTTTGGATCATTCATCTGATGAAAACCACCATGAACTCTTCTAGAAAGTTGTCTATATGTTATACCACCTGCGCCAACAGAAATACCTGCACCTGTTATGGCAACAATTTTGTGACTGGATTCTATATAATGATACAATTGTTGTATTTTATCATTGTTATTTTTAGAAAACATATGAATTTACCTTTCTATTCAAACCTTCTTACCACGTTTTTGTTGTACTTGTTTAAATACTTTGTCACATTCTTCTCTAATATTTATTTCAGCCATGCTATCAAAGCCAGTATGTCCTGGATTAATTTGGATAATAACTGCATCGTTTCTTCGATAATTCCAAAAACAATCAGAAAAATAACCATGTGTCCCAATTACTAAAATCAAATCAGCTTTAGATATCCAATTTCTAGCTTTTTGGACATCTGGTTGCCAAAGACTAATGCCACTATAAAGAGGCCATGGAAGTATTTGTCCTCCACATTTTTCACACATAGGAAGTTCATCCTTTTTCCAAATTTCATAGCTATCGTAATGGCATCCACATTTTTCACAACAATTCACCTGAAGACTTCCTTCAAGTTCTGCAACATTCTTTGATCCAGCTATCGTATGCATACAATCCACATTCGTTGTGATAATTCCAATAAGCTTACCTTCCTTTTCTAAATCAGCTAATGCATAATGACTAAAACAAGGATTATAACTAAACATATTATCTAAATAAGTATGCAAATACTCATTCATTTTTCCTCTAGATCTTCTAAAACCATTTGAAAAAACCATCTGTCCATATGTAACACCACCACCAGCAACTGAAATACCAGCACCTGTAATAGCTACAATATGTTGACTTTGATCAATATAATCAGCTAATTGTTGAATCTTATCCATATAATGACCTCCCTTAAACAATCTCATAAATAAATATCCTATTCATCTAATATAGCAGTGAAAACCTCGCCAGCGTCTGCTCTAATATTTAAATCTGCCATATTATCAAACACTGTTTCAGACAAATTAATTTGCGCAAGCTTTGCATTTGGACTCATACGGCTCAAATATTCATCACTACGGAAACCTGTTGTTCCTACAAAAATGATCAAATCTGCTTTTGATATCATATCAATTGCCTTATTCATACTATCATTATTTCGATTACAAAAACTTGCAGGCATTATAGGTGCTCCACATTTATCGCAACGAGGCATGTGTCCTTGATTCCATATATTATAATCATCAAAATGTTCACCACAATCTATACATACGTTATCTTGAAAACTACCTTGAAATTCTACAACATTCTTTGACCCAGCAACTGTATGTAAACAATCCATATTTTGTGTCACAATACCATATATTTTACCTTGGCTTTCAAGTTTCGCTAATTGTTTATGAACAATACTAGGACCTTTTACAAACGTTGCATCCAAAAAAGCATCTTTTATTATTTCATAAAACTTCTCTGGATTCTTTTTAACATATGACGCAGAAAACACACGTCTCGCATTCATCATACCTACACTCTGTTTTAATCTACGCATACCATAAAGATAAGAAATACCTGCTCCAGTTACAACAACAGTTCTACTACTTTGATTCATATAATTCTTTAATTGATTATATTCCTCCGTCATTTTCAGCTCCTCCTTACTTATTTTATCATTATTAATTTTCCTATATTCTTTAACTTTAAATGTAATAATTCCCTTTACAATTATACAATTATTTTGAATTAATTGCAATTTAATTAACAAATTAATTATCATATCATCTTTAAATTATTTTTTTATAACCAAATTTTAATATAATCGCTGCATTAAAATGAAGTACAATATTGATAATGAGGTGTTTATATGGTTCCTAAAGTTATCAATTTATTCCTATTGAGGATTACATAGTATACATCTATTTTGAAGATGTAAAAAATGTATGCTATGACGCCTCTCATTTATTAGACAAAGAAGTTTTCGCACCATTAAAAGATATTCAAATATTTCTTAACACTTGCACAGTCATGAATGATACTCTTGCCTGGGATATAAAAGGTAACAGAAATGAATATGACTGTTTAGATATTGATCCTGATACATTATATGCATTGCCATATATACAAGAAATGCTCACATAATTAAAAACACTTGATTAAATCAAGTGTTTTCTTTATGCTGGAAACAGGGCTTGAACCTGCAACCTCAGATACCTCATAAGGTGCCTTTTTTATATTATGGTTTATAAAAATTTTACGTATAATTTGGTTTATCTTTGATTTTTCCTATGATATTGCTATAATATCAGTAGGAGGTGTGTATATGCCAGAAATATCTTTATTTTATGGAATTAGAGTAACAATGTATTACGAAGATCATAATCCGCCACATTTTCATGCTGAATATAACGGAAAAAAGGCTGTTGTTGAAATTGAAAATGCTAGAGGCTTTACCATCTAGACAACTTAAATTAATTTTAGCATGGTTTGTTTTACATCAAGATGAGTTAATGCAGAATTGGGAATTATCCAAAGATGGAAAACCATTAAATCGTATTAACCCTTTAATATAGAAACGAGGTGTTTATATGTTTCCAAAAGTTGTTCAAGTTATTCCTACTGAGGATTACACAGTATATATCTATTTTGAAGATGGAAAAATCGTATGTTATGATGCTTCTCCTTTACTAAACAAAGAAGTTTTTGCACCATTAAAAGATATTCATACATTTCTTAACACTTGCACAGTCATGAATGATACTCTTGCGTGGGATATAAAAGGGAATAGAAATGAATATGACTGTTTAGATATTGATCCTGATACATTATATGCATTGCCATACACACAAGAAATGATTGCATAATTAAAAAAACACTTGATTAAATCAAGTGTTTTTTCTTTATGCCGGAAACGGGACTTGAACCTGCAACCTGATCATTACGAGTGACCTGCTCTACCGATTGGAGCTATTCCGGCAACACTGATATTATATCAAAGAAAAACTTAGATTTCAATCTTTTGGTGCTAATTGCTTTAAAGTCCCATTACGTTTTAATCTAGGTGCTATAGCCAAATATAAAGCTGAAGAAATAATCACTGCAAGTATTGCATTCACTGATGTCGTAATAGCATTCCAAGAAGCTAGTGTAGATGCTGCTTTATCGGTTGCTCCTAAAATATACATATAATAAAAATACGAAATAGTTGGCTCTCCTATCACATTAAACAACATCCCTGCAGCCGTTGAAACAACGACAGCAATTATTAACTTTCTACCATTTAATTTTTGAATATGAAACACCTTATGAGCGACTAAACCAGTAACAATACCAATACCCAGTTTTAATATGATTGTCTTTGGAGCAACAATAACATAAGCAGGATCCAACAAATCTCCTATACCCATACCTATAGCTCCTGCCAATCCTCCATAAACTCCACCTAATAACAATGCTGCTAAAACATCAAACGTATTACCCAAATGAAATGATGTATAACCTCCAGGTGTTGGGATTTTTATTTGTAGAAAAGTAAAAGCAATATAACATAATGCTGCCATTAAACCAATGACACTAATTCTTAATACTTTATTGTTCATATATATTTCCCCTTTCAATGATAATACAAGTATATACTTATACTGGTTATATTGAAATATCCAGTTTTATGTTTTTTTATAAGACCAGATTTGTTATAATGGGATTGAGGTGATTCTATGTTAACTTATACATTTCCACAAAATTTAAACAAGCCAATGTACTTATATCTTTATGAAAACATTAAAAAGGATATTATCAATCAAACATTAAAGCCCAATGAAAAACTTCCATCTAAACGTACTTTTGCTAAAAACCTAGATGTCAGTATCATTACTGTAGAAAATGCTTATAATCAATTACTACTGGAAGGCTTTATATATGCTATTGAAAAGAAAGGCTATTATGTATCTTCACTCAATTTTCCTAATAAACCAAAACAATATACTGCAATCATCAATGAATCCAACGAAGAATACTATCTTATTGACCTTAAAACCAACTCAGTAGGAGAACATTTCCCTTATTCTACCTATTCCAAACTTACAAGACAAGTATTATCCAATCAAGATGGTTCTTTATTAACTCGCCCACCCCAAATAGGTTGTATACAATTAAGACAAGCCATATCTAAACATTTATATGATTTTAATGGTATGAATGTCCCTCCCAATCAAATTATCATTGGTGCTGGTAGTGAATATTTATATAATTTGCTTATTCAATTATTAGGTCATGATGTTATATATGCTTTAGAAGATCCTGGACATCAAAGTATTAGCAAGGTTTATGATATTAATCATATCCATTATCACTATATTCCCTTAGATAAATATGGTATACAACTTGAACCCCTACAACAATCATCAGCTCAAATCGTGCATATATCTCCTGCTCATCATTTTCCTACAGGTATTACTATGCCTATTCAAAGACGTTTGGATTTATTAAAATGGGCTAATGATCATCAAGGATATATTATCGAAGATGATTATGATAGTGAATTTCGTTTAAGAGGCAAACCTTTATCACCTTTATATCAAATTGATCAACATGATCGTGTCATTTATATGAACACCTTTTCTAAAACATTATCGCCATCATTTCGTATGAGTTATATGATACTCCCTCAATTATTAATGCAACTATTTCATCAAAAGCTTGGATTTTATGCTTGTAGTGTATCTAGTTTTGAACAGATTGTTGTAGCTGAGTTTATTAATCAAGGTTACTTTGAAAAACATATTAATCGTATGCGCCATTATTATAAATTATTAAGAGATGATTTATTATCAGCTTTAAAAAATAGTGATATATATCAGGATATAACTATTAAAGAAGAAAATTCAGGACTCCATTTCTTATTAGAGTATCATAAAGATATATCAGATCAACAAATCAAAGAAAAAGCAAAATCAATAGGTCTAAATATATCTTGTTTATCTGATTTTTATCATCAACCCCAAGATTTACACACATTAATTATTAATTATTCTGGTTTATCAAGAGATAATATATCTTTAGCTATACAATTATTAACTAAATTAATCAAATAATGATAAATTATGCTATAATAACTAACATAAGGAGGTTATTCCTATGTTATGTTATTATACTATGTTACATACAACTGATAAATTTAATAGTGATATTCTTATTCAGATGTATTTAAACTGGCTACAACGCACAAAGAATCAAATGCCTAATCTTAACTATCAAGGTGAAAGTGATTTTTATTATACTGTTCCTCATAAAGAATTAATTATTAAAGATTTTAAAGATAAAGGTTTTAATATTTCTTTTAAGACTAATGATAATATCAAAAATAATCGTTTTACAGTAGAAATTCTTTATTTGGATCATATGTTGCATCTTAAATTTTATAAAGAAATTACAGAGCAATCTATTTATATTGATAAAGTATCTATTCCTGGTATTTTTAGAGATTTATTTCGTAGCTCTTATATATTAAGCGATTATGTATTTAAAATTGATGATAAACCATATTATCTAGATCATATGATTGATGCTAATACTGAATTACCAATCATTATTTTAAGAGGTCCAAACTATCGTTTGGATCCTAAAGAATTAGCTTATCAATTAACTGGTAATGCTCACATCGTATGTCTTAATGATTGTCAAAGTGCTATTATGATTAAATATCCACATCAAAATATAAAAGTATTTCAATCAAGTTATAAAGAAAGTCATAATCGTTTACTTATTCGATTATGTGATACTATTAGAAGTTATTGTATCAACTTAAATCATTCTCATTCTTATCAACAACTCTATGAAATGGAACTACAAGAAAAACAAAAAGATTTTAAGCAATCAACTATTGAAATTAAAGAATATTATGAAAATGAAATTAATGAAAAACAGATGATGTTACAAATGTTTCAGGAAGAATACTTAGAAAAATGTCAATTACTAGAGAAAGCTAATAAAATCAATAGCGAACTTACTCATAAGTCACAATTATTAAACTATGAACCACTACTTATCAACAATGAAGATGATGAAGAATATTATACATATATCATGAATCTTTTACAAATCACTCTACGTAATCTTGACAACAATGAAATATATCGTCGTAAAGATATTATGCGAAATCGCTTCTCTTCGCTCGCGCTTTCGCGTAATGAGCTTGAAACTATTCCGTTTTATTATGCGTGAATCATGCGATTTCGCATAATATAACTAAAGCAACCTTCACATCACATGTTTGAATATGATATATTCACCATGTGAAGCTTGCCTTAGTTTCAAGCTCATTATAGAATCAATTATTAAAGCTAATAAGCAGGTGAACTTATGAATTATTTATCTACAAAACTCAAACTTATCTCACAAATCAATGCACAAGAATTTATATATCTAATCAACAATATGCATCAAGTGGATTTAAGCAAAGATAATTTCAAACAAGGTATGCAACGCAAAGATAATATAACATTATTTTCTTTTGATGATATGAATATTATAGGTATTTCATTAATAAAAACATCATCGTATCTATGAATACGTATATCAAGTATCCACCCAAGAACTTTATGCAACTATTAAAACAAAAGGAACATCATCTTTAAAAGCACCAGATTGTATATTATATCTAATTGAAAATGATTATGTATTACCACATTCTCTTTTTCAATACGATACACCCTTACAACTTACAAACGAAAATATAAATTTATTTTATCAACATTTGCAACATAGTCATTTACCTGTTATTTATCTAAACAATACAATCAATCGTTATCCTAGACTCAAAGATGAATTAGCTATGGATGCTCAAGGTTTTGCCTTTATTGTATATAGTCAAAATGATGATATAGATAATCAAATCTATCAACATCTTCGTCTATCACCTACTTCTTACATTTTCTATTCTTCTCAAGATTATAAAATGATTACACCTACAAAACATGATAAATCCATGACTTATAAGCAAAATATTCTTAAACGTCTACAAGATTACATGACTAAGAAAGATTATCCATTAAGTTTAGATAAACTAAAAATGCGTTATCTTCATGAGGAATTTGATGAGATGCAAGAAGAAGAAAAAATTCTTCTCAATCACTTAGAACAGCAAAATGATCAATTAGAATCACAAATGCAAGAATTATTTGAACGTATAGATAATATTGATCAATCGCTTTCAAGAATCCAACAAGATAATGATTATTTATCAAATATGTTAGAACTTCAAGATTATTATCCAATTCTTATTAAAGGTGATATAAAAGAATATTATGATGGGGAACAAAAAGATATTATCTTAGATATATTGAAACAAGAAGCAAGAAATAATCTTTCTAATGAGATACTAAACGATATTATTCAACAAAACCCTGAAGTTGGATTAAGAAAAACATATCTTGAAGAAATTAATAAAATACTTTTAAGTAACAACAAAATCAATTCACGTATGATTGATAAACTATGGGATTATGGTATTTGTATTCATAAAGGGGAACATTATTATTCTCATTTCTTTGATGATGAGCATTATTTGATTACATTATCATCTACTCCAAGTGATATGAATGCTGTAAGACAAATGTATCGTACATTTAGAAAATTTTATTTTTAAGGCAGTTTATCTGCCTTTTTATTTTTATTTTAATATTTTTTTATTATATTGCTTGACATTTCTTAATTTAAGACTATTTTATTATTGTAATTTGTTTATTAAGGGGGAAAGAAAAAAATGAACGGATTATTGTTACTAGCTATTGCAGCTATTATTTTAGTTTTAGCTTATTTGTTGTACGGACGTTATCTAGTGCGTACTTGGGGTATTGATGAAAATGCAAAAACACCTGCTGTAGAAAAAGAAGATGGTGTTGACTATGTTCCAAGCAACAAATGGGGAGTATTTACACATCAGTTTTCCTCCATTGCTGGAGCGGGGCCTGTTACTGGACCAGTTATGGCATTAGTATGGGGATGGTTGCCAGCAGTTTTATGGATTCTTATTGGTGGTGTTTTCTTTGGAGCTGTTCAAGATTTTGGGGCTTTATATGCCTCTGTTAAGTCACAAGGGAAATCAATAGGTGGTATTATTGAGGAATATATTGGGAAAACTGGTAGACGTTTGTTTTTTCTATTTTGTTGGCTATTTACTATTTTAGTTATTGCCGCTTTTGCTGATATGGTTGAAGGAACATTTAATGGTTTTTCTGCAACTGATGGTTCTACAGTCCATTCTAATGGTGCTGCTGCTTCTATTTCTATGTTATATATATTTGTGGCCATAGCATTTGGTTTATTTTTAAAGAGATATAAAATAAGTGAAAGTTTAAAATTTATTGTCAGTATTGCTTTGATTATATTGATGCTTGTAGTCGGTATTGCTTTTCCAATTTATTTAGATAAAACAACATGGGGATATATTATATTTATTTATATTTTCTTTGCATCCATCACACCTATGTGGTTATTAAAACAACCACGTGATTACCTAACATCTTTTTTATTTATTGGTATGATTATTGCTGCCGTTATAGGTGTCTTTGTTTATAATCCAACTATTTCTACGCCAGCTTTTACAGCTTTTGAAACAACTAGTGGTTATATGGTTCCTACGTTATTTGTAACCATTGCCTGTGGGGCTGTTTCTGGCTTTCATTCTTTAGTTTCATCAGAAACAAGTAGCAAGCAGATTTCCAATGAAAAAGATATGTTACAAGTCGGATATGGATCAATGTTATTAGAATCATTATTAGCTATTTTAGTTATTGTAGTGGTTGGTTCTTTATCTTCTTTAGTCAGTGATGGAACATTGAATACAACACTAGCTACTTTGGCGACTGCTGATGGGGCCACACCTTTTACAAAATTTGCGATTGGCGTGACTGGTTTAATTTCAAAATTAGGTTTCCCACAGGAATATGGTATTTGTATTATGACCATGTTTGTTTCAGCTTTAGCTTTAAGCACATTAGATGCTGTAGCTAGAATTGGACGTTTATCATTTCAAGAATTATTTCAAGAAGAAGATGAGCAAAAATCATCATTCAATAACATTCTAAAAAATAAATATTTTGCTACAATAATCACTTTAGTTTTTGGATATTTATTATCTTTAGGTGGTTATAGTAATGTTTGGGCAATATTCGGTGCTACAAACCAATTATTAGCTGCCATGGTTCTTATTTCATTATCAGTTTTCTTAAAAGTAACTGGTAGAAATGGTAAAATGTTATATATTCCAATGATTATTATGTTAATTATGACAATTAGTTCTTTAAGTTTATCAGTTTATAGTATTTTATCAACATGGATTTCTACAGGTACTATTGATTTATTGACATCTGGACTACAATTAATTATTGCAATATTAGTTATGGCTTTAGGCATTTTAGTGGCCTACCTTGATTTAAAAAAATTATTACAGTCAAAAGTTTCATAGTATAACAAAAGGAGTGTTCCTAAACACTCCTTTTACTATGCGATAGCTATAACTTTATAACCTGCTTTTTCTACAGCTTTAATAATCG
This sequence comes from Erysipelotrichaceae bacterium, assembly GCA_021200395.1. Taxonomy (GTDB): domain Bacteria; phylum Bacillota_I; class Bacilli_A; order Erysipelotrichales; family Coprobacillaceae; genus JAJQDJ01. Next base: position 3,759 of record JAJQGQ010000016.1, on the reverse strand, counting down.
CTTTATCTTGAATATCACGATCATATGTGACAATGGCACTTTGATTTTCTAAATCAACTTGAGCACTAGCCCCATCAATTGCATTAATCGCATTTTGAACTTTTGCAGCGCAGTTTTCACAATGCATGCCTGATATTTTTAATACTTTTTTACCTAATACCTCATTAGATAAAGTCTTATTGGAAGAAGAAACACTGTTTCCACCGCCACAACAAGAGCCTTCACCTCTAAAATGCTTTAAAGCTTCTCTACAAGCAAATATCATTAAAACTGCAATAATCAATATAACAATAATATCAGCTATATTCATGACTGTTCACCTCTTTTTGATAACCTCTTTTTAATCCATAAATATAATTGATATAAAGACATTCCTACGATATAAACAACGATAACAATGCCAAACATCCAAAACATTGATCCTCCAGCATTACCCATTTAATCAACCTCTTTGTGTTTATCTGCGTAATATTGATCAAAGATATTGCTGGTGTCACTACAACCAGTACAACCTGTACATATATGGTTACAATTAGGATCTGGATGTTTTATCTTATAAATTTCTTTATAAATTAAATAGATACTATAACCTATAATCAAGGCTAAAATTATTATATCTACCATATATCACAACTCCTTTAAAAAACTGGATGCGTACAAGCATCCAGTATCTCTTATTTTTCACTAATCTGCTTGTACAGATCTCTTAGAATAAACTTTTTGATCTTTATATGGATCAGGTCTGAATACCATATACAACATAACTACTAATAATGCAAAAGCAATCACTGTCCATACACCAAATGTACCATATAATACAAAACTACCAATTTGATAAATAATTAAACATACAGCATAGGCAAAGATGTTTTGGAATAAAATTGCAAACCAGAACCATTTTCTATCTTGCATTTGTTGTGCCATAGTTGCAATAGCTGCCAAACATGGCGAATCCAATAAATTGAATACTAAGAATGAGAATGCAGCTAATGATGTTGGGAACCAAGACTGAACTGCTTGAGCTACCATAACTTCATCTTCTGCAAAATCTTCAGCAAGATTAGCTAAGATACCCATTGTAGAAACAATATTTTCCTTTGCTACAAAACCTGAAATTGAAGCTGCAACTGGTTGCCATTCACCAAATCCTAAAGGAGCAAATATTGGTGCAATAGCACTACCCATAACAGCCATTAAACTATTAGCTGTATCTTCAACCATCGTAAATGATCCACTTTCAAATCCAAATGTAGATAAGAACCACATAACAGCACAAGCTACAAATAAGATTGTACCAGCTTTAATAATGAATCCCTTTAATCTTTCCCATACATGCATTAATACAGTTCTAGCAGATGGAATATGATATTGAGGTAATTCCATAACGAATGGTGCAGGTTTTCCTGAGAAAGGCTGTGTTTTCTTTAACATGATAGCTGAAACCAATACTGCAGCAATTCCTAAGAAATACATGGCAGGTGCAACCAATCCACCAGCTTCATAACTTCCTGTTGCATAAGATGTAATAACACCACCAAGCATAGCAATGACTGGTAATTTAGCACCACAAGGAATAAATGTAGCAGTCATAATAGTTAAACGTCTATCATTGTCCTGTTCAATTGTTTTAGAAGCCATAATACCAGGGACCCCACATCCAGAAGAAATCAATAGTGGAATAAAGCTCTTTCCAGATAAACCAAAGTGTCTAAATACTCTATCCATAACGAATGCAATACGCACCATATAACCACAATCTTCAAGCAATGATAAGAACAAGAATAAGATAGCCATTTGTGGAACGAATCCTAATACTGTTCCAACGCCACCAACAATGCCATCGACAACTAAACTTGTAATAACATCACTTGTACCTATAGCTGCCATAACTCCAGCAACAGCATCTTGACATGCCACAACAAAGACATCATTTGTCCAATCCGTTACTAATGTACCAACTGTTGTCACTGAAATATAATAAACAACAAACATAACAGCTACAAAGATTGGAATACCCCAGATACGACTTGTTACAATTCTATCGATCTTATCAGATGTCGTCATTTTTTCAGCACTTTTCTTAACTGTTGTAGAAATAATTTTTTGAATAAATGTATAACGTTCATCAGTAATGATACTTTCCATATCATCATCACGTTTTGTTTCAATGACTTCTCTATTAGCTTTGACTAACTCTTGAGCAGAATTATCAATTGTCAAAGATTCAACAATTTTACTATCATTTTCTAATAATTTAACAGCATACCATCTAGCTTTATCAGCTGTAATTGATGATGGTAATACAGCTTTAACAGCTGTGATTGCTTTTTCAACATCTTCATTGAAGATTTCTTTTGGTAAGTCTACTTCTTTTTGATTAGCCACTTCAATAGCTTTATCCATTAATTTATCTAACCCTGTTCCTTTTAAAGCAGATGTTTCAATAATAGGACAATTCAATACCATTGATAATCTTTCAATATCAATCTTAATATCTCTTTTAGCTAATAAATCAGCCATATTTAATGCAATAACAACAGGCACACCTGTTTCAATTAACTGTGTTGTTAAATAAAGATTTCTTTCAATATTTGTCGCATCTACTAAATCCACAATAACATCAGGATTTTCCTTTAAAATATAATCTCTACTAACAACTTCCTCTAAAGTATAAGGTGAAAGAGAATAAATACCAGGAAGATCGGTAATAATAACATCTTTCTTTCCTTTTAATCTACCTTCTTTTTTTTCAACAGTAACCCCAGGCCAGTTACCAACATATTGATTAGCACCCGTTAAAGCATTAAACATGGTTGTTTTACCACAATTAGGATTACCAGCTAAGGCAATTTTAATTTCCATTTTTAATTTTCCTCCCTTAAAAACAATAAACTATTTAACTTCTACACATTGAGCATCATTTTTTCTAACAGATAATTCATAACCTCTTACAGTTATTTCGACAGGATCTCCTAAAGGTGCAACTTTTCTAATATATAAGCTTGTTCCTTTTGTAATACCCATATCCATAATACGACGTTTATAAGCACCATCACCATCAATTTTCACAACAGTAACAGTACTACCTACGCTTGCTTCACTTAGATTCATAAGTTTTATCTCCTTCCTAAATCATGATATGACGAGCCATATCCTCATTAATAGCTATTCTTGAGCCTTTAATATCAACAATGACATTTCCACCAATAGCTGACATTACAGTAATTGTAGCACCTGCAATAAACCCCAGGTTTTCTAAAAATCTACGGGTTTCTCCATTACCACTGACTCTTACAATTGTATTTTCTTCACCTATAGTAGCAAATGTTAATGGCATAATTATCACCCTTTCTATATCAATTACTGGCATTAATGGTTAGAAATTGCTAACTCTAAGTTAGTTTATCCTAACTTCAAGAAGATAATACTCCTTTTTTTCTTACTTGTCAATAAATTAAGTTAGTTTTGGCTAATTAAAAAATCATAAATAAAAATCCACCAGCCTAGCTGGTGGTTTTGCATGTGCGGGCATAGCCCTGCTCCCAAAGCCATGTCTAAAGACATTACATCAGCCGTGCGGCTACCGCATGCACTTTTCGACCCTCAAGGGTCTCTTACATCAGCGCCCCTTAAAAGGGTCGTCGTCAAAACTAAGTTGTTCGAATTGTTGATCTTCTTTCAGCTGATTTTGGATATACTGTTGAATCTTCTTTGTATTTTTACCTACGGTGTCAACATAATATCCTCTACACCAGAATT
>JAJQGQ010000027.1 GCA_021200395.1 Erysipelotrichaceae bacterium | reverse complement strand
CTTATAATGATATGCTTTAAGCCCTAATAATTTCATCCTATCATCTCCGATTTAATTATATCATAATATAAACGTTCAAACAAGATATTTGTTTGAACGCTTATATTTTTGGCTAAATATTTATTTTTTATTCATTTTGATTGGAAATTATTTCATCTTAAAAGAGGCATTATGATCATTAATAAATGCCTCTTATTTGCGTTGTCTTCTCTCTTTAATAACTGTAAATAATAACCAGATGCCTAAACCAACTGCCGTTAAATAACCAATAAAGCCTATAGCTGGTATACCTAAAAACTGTGGTGTCATATTTGTCATACATAACATACTACTTGCCATTAATAAGCCAGCTGCAACAATACCCACAACAAGCTTATTGACCATATGATTGATCATTGTCATTGGTACTGATGATTCCATAAGTTCAAGGTTAATCTTTAAACGTCCCTTCGTCATCATACGCATAAGTTGTGATACTTGTGAAGGTATTTCCATGGAACTTTGGGTTGCTGAATAGGTGAGTTTTAAAAAGTTGGTTAATTCTTTTTGCGGATCATTTTGAGTTACATGATTGGCAACGTGATTCGTTGCTATTTCTATAACACTCATATGAGGATCAATAGCCATAACTGTACTTTCTATTGTAACTAGGCCACGAGCTAACATACTAACACCTTTAGGTATCGCAATCTTATGTTTATGGGCAATAGCAAAGAGTTCCTGCGTTAAATCACCTAGATTAATATTGATTAAATCAGCACTCACATAACGATTCATAAAAGAATCAATATCATCATAGAACTTGGTGTAATCAATATGTCCATCATGATTACCTAAAGTTAAAACAACATCTGCTACTTTTTGCGTATCATTTCTACCAATGGCTAATACTGCATCCTTCATTAAAGTCTTATCACCACGACTAAGATTACCCATCATGCCAAAATCAATCCAAACAATTTGACCATCTCTAATACGTAAATTACCAGGATGAGGATCAGCATGGAAAAACCATCATCAACAATTTGTTTAATATAGTTTTCCGCTAATTTAGTTGCTATTTCTTTAATATCATAACCAGCTTCTTTTAAACCATCTGTATCAGTGATTTCATATCCCTCTATGTATTCCATAACCAATACTTTACTCGTTGTATAAGCTGTTTCAATATGAGGAACACCAATATATTTTAATTCATTATTAAGTTGTTTAAAACGATGAGCATATTGGGCTTCATTTAAGAAATCCATCTCTTCTTTAGCTGTTTCCCAGAATTCATCTAAAACAACATCAATATCAACAACATTTCCTAAGATATCACTAAGCTTCAATAATCTTGAAGCTTGTCTTACTAAGGCAATATCTCTTTCCATCATTTCATAAATATGAGGACGTTGTACCTTAACAACAATGACTTGACCATTCTTTAAGATGGCTTGATGTACTTGAGCAATAGATGCACTTCCTAAAGGTGTCCAATCAAAATATTCAAAAACATCTTCAAGCTTACATCCATATTCATTTTCTATGACTTGACGAACAGTCTTATTATCCATCGGTGCTACATTATCTCTAAGTTTCACCAATTCATTACAATAACGAGCTGAAAACATATCCTGACGAGATGCCATAATCTGACCAATTTTGACAAAAGTCGGACCTAGATCTTCCAGTATTTCTCTAAATTTTACAGGATCAATACCTTGTGTAATATGATGTTTTCTAAGTATTCCTACAATTTGCGCTAAGCGGCGTTTGCCGCTTAACGTATTTTCATTATTCTGACTCATTATTTGCTTGCAATTCTTCAATCTTTGCTTTTAAAGCTTCTAAATCATCTTTATCTAATTTTTCTAAATCTTGGCTTAAACTATCAACACTAACAGGATCTTTTAGCTTGTCTTTAACATTACGTTTTAACTCTTCATTAATCACTTTACCTTGTTCAACCGTTAATTCGCCCTTTTTTACTAAAGTATCAACAACTTCTTTACTTTTTTCAGCTGATATAGCCACTGCACCAACACCAGCTAACAAAATCTTTTTTAAATCTTCACTAAAATTCATTTTAAAGTCTCCTTTCATTACTTATATTTTACACTATGTCACAAAACAATGAAAGTGACATAGTCAAAAAATTGTTTAAAATATGAAATCCCACTCATACTAAATATGGAGGTGGATTATGAGTCCTAAAGAATTATTATATATTGATGATGCTCTTAGCCATGAACAATATTTGATTTGTCAATGTAGTGATGTTGAATCAAGATTACAAGATGCTTCTTTAAAGCAACTTGTAGGAAATTTAAAAAGCAAGCATCAAAACCTATGGGATCAATTATACAATCTCATCTAAAAGGAGGATATTATGAACGATAAAGAATTAATGGAAGGTTTACTCTTAACAACCAAAGGTGTGGCTGATTTATATTTACATGGCACTATCGAATCAAGCACAAGTCATGTGCATTCATCATTTGATCATGCCTTATGTGAAACATTAAAGATGCAAAATCAAATTTATGATGCTATGTCACAACAAGGCTGGTATAAAACAGAACAAGCCCAAATGAATGAAATTCAAAAAGTGAAACAAAAATTTACAAAACAAAACTAGAACATCTGTTCTAGTTTTCTTGCTTAATCACCCATTTCATAGCTACATTCTTACTATAAAGGCCGAGTCCAATATGAATAATTCTACCTGTTAAATTGCTATCATATTTTTTATCAATGATTTGTTGAATAGCATCTTGAGCTAAGTTATTTAAATCATCAGTTTTCTTACCATGCTTAAACTCTATAACATATGATGTATATTTTGATGATTTGGCTTTGATAATAATATCTGTTCTACCTTTTCCTTCTTCTGGATTGGATCTTACATCATGAGTATTAGAGAGATAAAGACATAGTGGATATAATAACATATAATAACTGTTATGAAGTGACTTTTGTCAAGAGAAAGTTTAAAAAATTTAAATTC
>JAJQGQ010000276.1 GCA_021200395.1 Erysipelotrichaceae bacterium | reverse complement strand
TTTTCCCGGAAAGATTAGTATAAATTTACGGCACCCGGAAAAATTTTGGTTACCCAAATAAAGAAGATCGCTTAGCGATCTTCTATTTTTTTATAATCTTTTAATTCACCGACATACTTAGTTGCTGGACGAATAATACGATTAGAATAAAGTTTGTTTTCAACATTATGAGCAATCCATCCAACTGTTCTGGCAATCACAAAAAGTAATGGATAAAGATCACTAGGAATACCTAACATTTCATAAACTAAACCACTATAATAATCGACATTTGTAGAAACACGAATACCTTTACGTTGATACATTTTTTCTACTGCTAAATCAGCAAATCTTTTATAGAAATTGTATTTCTTTTCATATCCCTTTTCAACAGCCAACTCTGCACATTTCTTAGATAATATCTCACTTCTAGGATCACTCAATGTATAAACTGCATGTCCTATACCATAAATCAAGCCAGAATTATCATTATAATCTTTATCTAATATTCTATCTAAAATAGCATTTATTTGTTCATCAGTTGCATCTAAGCCTATATCATCTATTACCAAATCTAATTGTTGCTTAACAGCTAAATTGGCACCACCATGACGAGGTCCTTTTAATGAACCAATAGCCCCAGCTAAAGAAGAATAAATATCCGTACCTGTTGAAGAAATAACGACATTTGTAAACGTAGAATTGTTACCTCCACCATGATCAGCATGTAAAACTAACGCAACATTTAAAACCTCTACTTCCTTTTCAGTAAACTTGCCATCATCTCTTAATAAATATAAAATAGACTCAGCAATACTATAATCTGGATTAATATGGTGAATAATCAAACTTTGATCATCAAAATAATGAACTTTTGTCTGATATGTATAGCATACAATACTTGGTATTTTTACAAGCATATTAATTCCTTTTTCTAAAGTTTCCATAATACCTGTATTATCAGGATCATCATCATAACTATAAAACATCAATACTTCTCTTTGCAACTTATTCATTAAATTTCTAGCTGGATGCATTAAGATGCTTACTTCTAAATAGTGTTGTGGTAATTCATAATAATCACTGAGAAGTTTCTTAAAATCTTCAAATTCCTTTTTACTTGGCAAATAACCAAATAAAATCAAAAAACAAACTTCTTCAAACATATATCGAGAACCACTATAACCTTCAATTAAATCCTTAACATCAATACCACGATAATACAAACGACCATAATCATCAATTTTCTTATCGCCTTCACGTTTATATCCAACAACATCAGAAATTTTAGTTAAGCCAACCAAAACCCCTGTTCCATCTTCATTTCTCAAACCCTTCTTAACAGAATATGTTGTATAGAGTTCATTATCAATTTCATTTTCTACTAACGATTTTTCAAAAAAATTTTGAATCCTACTTTTCATGCACAACATCTCCTTTACATAGTCGACATTATATCATATTCTTGTATAATTGTATACAATTAATTTTATCATATCCATCCATAATATCTACAAGCAAATTCTATACCATCATCATAACTATTTTTTGTAACAAAATCTGCTTTTCTTTTTAATTCATCTACAGCATTCCCCATAGCTATTGACGTCCATTCATCCTTAAACATAATCAAATCATTATAATCATCCCCAAAAACGACAACATCTTTTATATTTCCATGAAGATATTCTATCATCTTATAAATACCTTCATCTTTAGCATCATGCTGATATGTTAAATAAGGTGGTGCAAAACGAATATGACCAATAGAATTCAACAAAGTTAAGCGATTTTCTTCTTTTTCATCAACTGCAATATAGATTTTATAAATATTTTTGATATCTTTATATGTGATATTTTGTTTTAAAAAATAACGTGTTGGTTCTTGACGATAACCAACCTGATTAATAAATAAATCATCAATCATTAAAACATCAATACTATCACTTGGAGAAATCAATATTCCTAAACCCAAAGACTGTGCCTCTTCACATAAGGCAACAGCTTTTTCATGATTTAATGGTCTATTTTCAATCAATTTATGATTAATTGTGATAGCTGCTCCACCATTACTAACAATATTAGAAATACCAACCATTTGAGCGAAAGGTGCTGTTTTATAATAAGCACGGCCACTACATATAGCCACAAAATGCCCATTTTCTTGTAATAATTGAATCGTATGTTTAGCACTTTCCACAAGCTCTCCTGTGTTTTTATTTGTTAATGTTCCATCAATATCAAAGAAAAAATATTTTTTGTTCATGTCATCACCCCCCCCTTGATATTATAACAGAATTTTATGGCTCATCAAAGAGAACGTTATAAAGAATATTCATATGAATTGGTGATAAAATAACACCTAACAAACCATAGAAGTGAATATGCAGCATCATCGATAATAACATCATAAATGATGGTATTTTTATTTCTGTATTCATCATTTTGGTTTCCATAATATTCCTTAAAAAACTTAACCATATGAATATAAGTAGAATATATAAAGATTTAAGATAATATTGATTAAAAATATAATAAATCGCTAAAGGAATAAGTACAACACCAATACCAATAAAAGGTAAAGCATCTAAAATAGAACTAACAATACTATAAAATAAGCTATGTGGTATACGTAATATACAAAAAGTTATAAATATATGAATAAAACATATGATCCATAATAATAATTGACACTTACTATATTGGATAATACTTTTTTGACATTGATCTTTATAATAAACAAATAAACGAACTAAACTATAATTCATGGACTTAAGCATTAATAAACGTATATCTTTATAATCGACAACAAGAAAGAAAGTAGCAATAATAAATATAATAATGGATATTATAAGACGAGGTATTTCATAGATTGTTGAAGATAATAAGTTGATGATCATAGTAATTATTTGACTAAAATAAGGTATATCTAATAATAATGATAGCATATGATATTGTTGTATTTTTTGATAAAGTATATAACATAGTACAAGTAAAAAGCCCATAAGCAATAAATAGATC
>JAJQGQ010000198.1 GCA_021200395.1 Erysipelotrichaceae bacterium | reverse complement strand
TAACTAATACAATGAAGATAATGATTTCAGACTTATCATCATCGTTCCTCATATCTGTATCTTTCCTTTGAAGATTTGGCCATAGCTGATTTGTTGATGATATCCTCTATAAAATCGTAGCTTTTGTGTTTTCTAATCTGTTCATCTCTTAGATCAGTCAAAGCCTTAATAATGATTCTTCTTTCAACATCAGTGACCTTGATAGTTACAATGGCTTCCTTCATAAACTATCTGACCTCCTGATTTTTCTTTTTATCTTTTTCCTGTCTTTTATACAGGGCTCTTTCCATTTGCTTATTAACATCATCAGCAAGAGTCTTGATTTCAGTTAGGTTATGTTTCATTTCCTTGGCATCCATACCACTGAAATAGGTTACTGATTCATTAGTAATGCTTTGACCATTATTTTCTACACCTAGCTTAGAACATAGAATATAGGCAGAACTTTCAACAATAAAGCCATCTCTGTTTCTATTGATTTTTCCATACTGCTTTTCAAATTCACCATAGCATGTTTCTCTAATGAAACCATTAAGAAGCTCATCTCTAGTAAGATTCTTGCAGTAATAGATGGTTTTATCCTCTGATGAATAATAAACTGAATAATTGGATTTCATATCAGACTGCTTGACTGGTATACCACCATAAGTTAAGGCATGAAGAATATCACCAGTTCTCATAACTTGATGAAGTTCTACATCACCATTGACCTGAGATACATCAAATACATATTTAATAGCATAGTTAACACCAGTTGAACCATCTCTTTTTGTGTACTCGCCTTTAGGCTCCATGATCTGAATGCCTTTTTCACCCTTATTGACATAGTTGCCAGTTTCTCTCCAGTGTGCAGAATCCTTTAACATTGTAGCTTCAGGATTCTGTGCCATAACCAATAATGTATTGAATACTGTATAATCAGTATTGGCCAGCATCACTAAATAATCAAGATACATTGAAGGATTGCCTGAAATCTTTTTTACCTGTACATCTGACATATCATAAAGTCTTTTTCTGTTTTCACTCATCATCTTAGCATACTCTTCCTTGGACATACGTTTATTAGAATTATCTGTCTTAGGATTTTCCTTGTTTAACATTGAATAAATATCATCCATAAATAATTTCTCCTTTTCTATATAATTTTTATTCTTAAATCATATTCAATATCTTTTTCACTTCCTTTCGTAGTGAACATGCTTTAAGAATATTTGTTGTCATTTCATGGCAACAAAAAAGCACCGTATACTTTAAATACGATGCTTTATCCTTGCTATGAGATATAGTTTATATAATCCATTACTAAAAAATGCGTAAATACGCAATTTCTGGTAATAACAATTCTTGTTGTAGTTATTATTTATTTCATATTTTTTTTGAGTGCGTAATCATTACAATATATATGAGGAAAATTCTCCACTGTTTAATTCTCATCATAACTTCAGTACAAAAATTCATCTCAATAGTTACAGATTCCTTTATTCAAGATCAATTTTTTGATATTTCTTGCATATAAAATAATAAAATGCATATAATATAATTATTCATTACCTAAAAATGCGTATTTACGCAAAAACAGGTAATGATATTTGAATTAATGAAAGTTTCATGATATAATATCATTACTAAAAAATGCGTATTTACGCAAAAACAAGGAGTGAAATTAATGGAAATCAAAAGAGATTTATATCTAAATCAGCTTATTGAAAAAATGAATAATGGCATGATCAAAGTCATTACTGGAATAAGACGCTGTGGAAAATCTTATCTTTTATTTCGTCTGTTTAAGAATTATCTGGTTCAAAACAACATAAAAGAAGACCATATCATTGAAATAACTCTTGATGGTATTGAAAACGAGGAATTAAGAGATCCTAAAAAATGCTATACATTTATTAAACATTCCATTGTCGATAATGACATCTATTACATTCTTCTGGATGAAGTTCAGTTTATGAATCGTTTTGAAGAAGTGCTGAACAGTCTACTAAGAATTGCTAATGTTGATATTTACGTCACTGGAAGTAATTCTAAATTTCTTTCAAGTGATATAGTTACTGAGTTTCGAGGACGTGGTGATGAACTACGTATCTATCCTTTATCCTTTGCAGAGTTCTATTCAGTATATGATGGGGACTATGACGATGCATGGGATGATTATATGACTTATGGCGGCCTGCCACAGATTGCTCAATTCACTACTGATAAGCAAAAGTCAGATTATTTAAAAAATATGTTCAATAATGCCTATTTAAAAGATGTTATTGATCGTAATCAAATAGTTAGTAAAGATGAGATTGGTACTCTGGTCGATGTTCTTGCATCTGCAATTGGGTCACCAACCAATCCTACTAAGATATCAAAAACATTTTCAAGCGAAAGACATATTCAATACAGTAACAAGACAATTTCCAATCATATAGATTTTCTTGTTGAGGCTTTCCTGATATCCAAAGCTCAGCGTTATGATATTAAAGGCAGAAAATATATTAGTGCCAACATTAAATATTACTTTACTGATTTAGGCTTACGTAATGCAAGACTTAATTTCAGGCAGCAGGAACCAACTCACATTATGGAAAATATTGTCTACAATGAACTGCTTATTAGAGGATACAATGTAGATGTAGGGGTTGTAGAGGTCAACACTAAAAACAGTAAAGGTGTTTCTCAGAGAAAGCAGCTTGAAATAGACTTTATTGTTAATCGTGGCAGTAAACGTTACTATATACAGGTTGCCTATGACTTAACAACTGAAGAAAAACAGCAGCAGGAATTCAATTCATTCAAGAATGTCAATGATTCATTTAAGAAAATTGTTATAGTTAATGGTTCAAAGAAGCCTTATTACAATAATGATGGCTTTGTTATCATGGGAATGAAATACTTTCTTTTAAATAACAATAGTCTTGAATTCTAAATTGTATATTTTAAAATAAATAGTTTATATATTGTACTAAACCGCTTACGCGGTAGTTTTTAAATTTTCTTTTTTAAATATT
>JAJQGQ010000191.1 GCA_021200395.1 Erysipelotrichaceae bacterium | reverse complement strand
AGAACATACTTTAACATATTTTAATGGTCTCAATCTTTTTTTAGCTGCTATTATTATATCTACTGGTTATTTTACAAATTTGACCTTCATTGTTGTTGTATTGTGTAATACAGTTATTGGTATTATTCAAGAATTTAAAGTTAAAGATGTTATTGATCAATTAAGTGTAGTTACTGTTGCAAAAGTTAAAGTGATAAGAAATCAAGAAATGAAAACAATTCCTGTTGAGGAATTGGTATTAGATGATATTGTTTTTTTAGAAAATGGTAATCAGATTGGTACGGATTGTCGCGTTTTAACGAGTCAAGGAATGGAAGTTAATGAGTCGCTTTTAACTGGTGAAAGTGAACCAATCAAGAAGAAATATAATGATGAATTATTGGCTGGTAGTTTTGTCGTGGCAGGTAGTGGCTATGGTAAAGTGATTAGAGTGGGCAATGATAATTATTCCACTCAGCTGGTACATAAAGCTAAACATAAAAATAAGGCTTCATCGCAGATGAAAGATTCTATTGAGAAAGTGATTAAGGTATTAAGTATTGTCATTATACCTGTTGGTTGTATTCTTTTTGCTTCACAAATGGTTGCATATCCTAATGATAGTGGAATGGCTATTGTCAAGACTGTTGGTGGGGTTATTGGTATGATACCTGAAGGGTTGGTTTTATTAACTAGCTTGTCTTTTATTTTGGGTGTTGGTAGATTAGCAACTAAAAAGGCATTGGTTCAGGAAATGGAAGCTATTGAAGCTTTAGCACGTGTTGATGTGTTATGTTTAGATAAAACTGGGACAATTACGACTGGTGAATTATCGGTAGAATGTGTTTATCCTTATGGACCATATACGAATGAATTTATAGAAGAAATCCTAGGCTGTATGGCACATGATTTTGATGATATGAATGCTACCCAAAAGGCTATGCGTGAAGCATTTGATAAAATAAAAGAGTTTGATATTGTAGATAAAGTCCCATTTTCATCTAAAAGAAAAATGCGTTCTATTACTTTAAGTGATCAACGTACTTTTGTCTTGGGAGCTCCTGAATTTTTAACCGATAATGAACGTGTTTTAGATCGTGTTAATTCTTATTCATATCAAGGTTATCGTGTTTTATTCTTAGGGGAAACAATAAATCAAGTTAATCGTCCTATGGCTTTAATAGTTATTAAAGATTGTTTACGTGATGATGCAAGATCTACATTACGTTTCTTCAACAAGAATAATGTTGATGTATGTATTCTCTCTGGTGATAATCCTATGACTATTTCTCGTGTTGCTCAATTAGCTGGTTTAAGAAATGCAGATCAATATATCGATGCTTCTACTTTACCTGAAGATGATGAGGAACTTTATAAAATTGTTGAACAATATCATATTTTTGGTCGTGTTAAACCAGAACAAAAACAACGAATTATTAAAGCTTTTCAACATAATGACCATGTCGTTGGTATGGTTGGCGATGGAGTTAATGATGTTTTGGCTTTAAAAGATGCTGATTGTGGTATTGCAATGGCAGAAGGTAGTGATGCTGCTAAACAAGCAGCTCATATAGTCTTATTGGATTCTAATTTTGCTTCTATGAAATCAATTGTACGAGAAGGACGAACAATTATTGCCAATATTGAAAAAGTAAGTTCTTTGTATTTAACAAAAACAATTTATTCAACTTGTTTATGCATTATCTTTGCTGCTATGCGCCAAAGCTATCCATTTATACCTATTCAGTTAAGTCTTATTAGTTCTTTAGCTATTGGTATTCCTAGCTTTTTTGTCACTTTAGATAGTACATCAACTTTATCAACAGGTGGTTTTTCAAAGCATATTATGACAACAGCTTTGCCTTGTGCTTTAACAATTATTATTGATATGATATTTATTAATATCTTTGGTAATTGGTTGCATTTTGATACTACTCAGTTATCAACTTATTATTATTTGACAGCTGGTTTTGTTAGCTTTTTGGTAGTATTTATCGTCTTTGCACCTTTAAACAGATTGCGAGGCTTTGTCGCCATTGGATTAACTGTTCTATTTTTTATGATTTTGCTGGTGATGCCTCATTTCTTTAGTATTGATTCATTTTTGAGCTTGAATTATATATTTCTTATTCCAATTTTTGCTGTCTCTATATTAATGGTAAGTGGCTTAAAGCATTTGATTTATAAATTATATAGTCAAAGAAAATATCCTATTTAATTTTATGATTCTAAGATGGATATATAGGTTTTATGATGTTTTAATGCTGATTTTAATACATTTTGTGATGCTTCATATAAATAATAAGCATTGACATTCTTAGGAGCAATAAAGATACCTGTTTTAATGGAAATGGCGCAATCAGTCTTTTCATATTGAAAATGAGTATTTTTGAATTCATGATATAGTTTATAAAAACGATTGCATAGATTTTCTGCTGTTTCATTATATGTTACAATATAAAAATCATTCGATTCATCAAAATAAACATAAGCATTATCTTCATCAAAATAGTGTATGATTTTTTCGAGTACTTTTGTCGCAAACTTTTGATAAACAATCGGATCAGTTTCATAATTATAAGGATTAACTTTAAAAAATATGTGGATACCAGTAATGTTTTCTACATTATCAGGAACATCTAATGACTTATAAAATGAGTACATTTTACTATGAATATCATAATTATGATAATAGTTATCAGGATTCAGTAAAATATCATTGGTTTCACAACCTTTATATATTTTCATAATCTCACCTCCATATATATTATTAGCATTTATTTTTTGCAGGTTTTGTCGAATAATGTCTAATAAATGAAAAAATTCAATTTTTAATCGATTTTTTAAGCCGCAAGGCTTTTTTTATTTAGAAAATCATATAATGAATTGGTGGTAAGATGAAGAAATATATTATGATAACGATACTGATATTTTATTTAATAATGCTTAAATACTTAAATCATATTCTTATGCCATTTGTATTTGCTTTTTTCTTTTATATTGTTATGAAACCTCTTATTGATTATTTTGAT
>JAJQGQ010000121.1 GCA_021200395.1 Erysipelotrichaceae bacterium | reverse complement strand
ATATGTTAATTTATCTAAGAAAGCTCTAGACATTTCATTTTGGATAATATAACGGGTACTTAATAAATAAACACCACCATAAAATATAACAATCAATAAATTAAAATAAATCATTAGTATATGTAAAGTTATAATAGTTTTATGATAATTACGAATACGAATCACTATTGCCACCCCGTTTCATCATATTCATGGATATTATCTTTATTAATCAGTGTGACTGGTATAATAATTTCAGATTCTATACTTTGATGATTCATCAAATCATACATCTTTTCTCCTGCAATTTGACCAGTTGTGATTGGTGATTGAGCAACTGTGCCCGCTACCATTGAGCTTTGATTAATAAGCTGTTTAACATCAGGTGTACCATCAACACCATAAACGATAACATCACTATAACCCTTTGATTCAAGAGCAGCTAAAGCTCCTAAAGCACTGGGATCATTAAGTGCCATCACAACATCAACATCACTTGTTTCTTCTAGCATTGCTTGCATCAAAGGCATAGCTTGTTCTAATTGTCCTTCACATTCACCTTCATTAATAACTTGATAATTATCATTATCAGCAATCGTATCTAAGAAACCTTGAATACGATCACTGGCAGATTTAACAGCTGAATGTTTTAGTAAAATAATATTAGCTTTATCTAAGCGCTCCATCATATCATTTGCACATTGAACACCAGCATCATAATTATCTGAAACAATGGTGCAATTCACAAGTTCACTTTCATCTACAGGTGCATCAATAACAATGACAGGAATATTAGCGTCTCTTGCAGCCTGTAAAACTTCTTCTAAACCACTAGATTCAATCGGATTAATAAAAATTCCATCTACTTGTTCTTCGATAAAGGCATATATTTGTTCAATTTGTTTATCAACATCCAAAGCTGGATCTCGTACTAAAAGCTGATCACCATTATCTTCAATGACTTTTAATAATTCATTATTAATCACTTCATAATAAGGATTATTCATTGTCATATATGTAACACCAAAAACACGATTTTTACGTGTTGGCTCAATATAACGTATATATATCGTACCTATAATTAAAGAAAATATGACAATACAACAAAGTATCAAAGCATTTCTATTTCTTTTCTCCATAAAATCACCCATTCATAGCATATTCTAACATTTTTATATTGTCTATTTAAAGTGACAAATGTAACAAAATGAAGGAGGATATCATTTCCTGGGAAATATGTAAAAATATAATCCAAAAATAAAAAAAGCAGGAAAACCTGCTTAATCAATAACATTTGTAGCAATTCTTTGAGGAATATCTCTTAAACTATATGTTTCATCACTATGACCAATAGCCAAACCACAACAAGGTGTAAAGCCTTCAGGAATATTAAGTGATGCAAGTATATCAGGATTAGCGTTAATAGCTGTCACACCACCCCAGATATGGCAACAACCCAAATTCAATTCAGTACAAGCTATAGCCATATTGTGATCTATAATAGCAGCATTTGAATGAGCTATATTATCATTTGTACCATTTAATTTAGCACTTACAACAATAAACAATGGAGCTCCATATAGAATATTACCATCTGGATTATGTGTCATCGCAACACCAGCTTGTCTTATAGAATCAAGAATCTTCTCGCTTGTAATAACAGTTAAATGAACATCTTCATACTTGCCCATACCTACAGGAGCAGCATTAGCAGCCTTTAAGATTTCCTTAATATCATCATCGCTCACCTTCTCATTATTATAGTTACGGATAGAGCGGCGACTATACAATGTATCCAATGTATTCATTTTTATCCCTTCTTTCCTATATTTCATGGAAGTGAGATGAGTAAGTATTATAATGCAAAAATAACATTGTTAAAGAATGGGAAACGAATGGAAATTATATGAGATTAATCCATCACAATACTTACTGTATCTTATCTTTCATTACAATTTATATTTTAGACCTAGAACATAAACTGAAACTAAATTTAGGATAATTTTATGATTTTTCATTATATGTATATAATTGATACATCTTAGTTAGTTTTACTTTTTCATTCATCTCAGTACGTAATTCATAAATGCTTGATATAGCATATGGTAAATGATTAAACTTTCCACTTCTACTAATAACGACTAAATAATTATCAGATTTAATAAATTCCTGTTGAAATCCTATACTATAAATATAATCAACAACTTCATCCACAAAAATAATCGTACCTTTGAGTTCTACAAGTTCTTTTTCCCATTTAGTAGTAGATGTGAATACTATTAACGGTATATTCGTATCATTTATGAGATTAATACCTGATTTATTACCTTGTGCAAGATAACCTTGAAGCATACGAATAAGCGTTGTTTTACCAGTTTCGCTGTTTCCTTTAATCACTGTTACTTTTCGTTCTATATCTAATATATATTTTGCTCTTCAATTTTCTATTTCAATGTGATATCTTCCTGCCATAATCAATCACCTACATATTCATTCATTTTTAATATCCAATCCACATAATTAGTTATATTTGATTGATCATTTAAACAAATAGCTTCAATATTCATGTTTTTAAAAGTAAGATCATAGCCACTCATTCCTACAATAATATCTTTATTTTGAGCAATCTCTAATATCCATTTTTCACAATTAGGGCCACATACTATAAGGTCAATATAAGCATCGCTTTTATACATGCAAATTAAAGCTTTAACACCACCAGATAGTCTTTCTGGTGGAATTGGTCCAAGAACTGGACTAATAATCAACTGTTTTCCTTTGACCACAGATTGATCAACGTCCAAAATCATTTTTTTGATTAATTCATCCTCCAACCATTCATCTTCATATACATTATCAAAATACAAATCAATGTCTCTTATACAATCTTTATCAAAACCAAATAGCACTTTTAACATGTTGAACCTCCAAATGAATATCACTTCTCTTATTTCGTATATCATTGCAACATACACTTTAAAGTTTCTCAATTTTTTCTAATTTATATAAAAAGAGGATTCTATAATGTTTAATTGATAGCAT